>JBEEPA010000250.1:0-6328 GCA_041191385.1 Bacteroidota bacterium
ATGGAAGTACAGATTTAGTTTATGTGGCTAAAGAAAAAGGAAGATACAGCGTAGAAATAACCAACGAATTTGGTTGTAAAATCATATCAGGTACAGAAATTTTTGAAGACTGTCCGTTTGCAGTTTGGATTCCTAACGGATTTACACCAAACGAAGATGGCAAAAACGACAAATTAACCATTATGGGTAGAGGAATCGACGAAGTACAAATGTATATTTTTAACCGCTGGGGACAATTAATTTGGACTGGTAATGCAATTGGAGATGGCTGGGATGGAAAAATTAATGGAAACTTGGTACAACAAGATGTATATGTGTACAAAGTTGATTTTAAATACACCGATAGTGGTAATGTTGTGAGAAGCAAATCCAGAACAGGAACTGTGGTGGTTTATAGGTAATTAGTTTTTTGGGAGTAGTATAAAATTAGGGACATTTGGGACTGATGGGGCTGATGATTGAAGAACTCATACATCAGTCCCATTTGTCACTAATGTCCCAAAAATTAATAAAAAATTAAACTAAAACTTATCCCTTTCCAATTCTACATCAAAATCTTTGGCATTTTTTAATGGCGAATTAGGCAATTGAAACTGCAAATATTTAATTTTTTTGCCCATTTGTAACCACTTTTGTTCGTAGTAAGTTTTTAAATTAAGCTCGTTTTGTAGCTCAATTGGAAACTGTTGTAAATTAGCATAAATATCGGCGCAATCCACTTCCACCTTTAAATTAAATTCTTTACACAAAGTTTGGGTAAACAAGTATAAAAAAGTACTATCAGATTTTAATCGGATTTTACCCTCTGGTTTTAAAATTTCGATATATCTATTAATAAAAACAGGATGCGTTAAACGTTTGCGTTTACGATTGTTTTGCATTTGAGGATCGGGAAAAGTAATCCAAATTTCGTCCACTTCATTTGTATCAAAACATCTATCGATAAAATCGATACGAGTACGCAAAAAACCTGCATTTTTTAAACCATTTTCCAAAGCAATTTTAGCCCCTTTCCACAAACGATTTCCCTTAATATCTAACCCAATAAAATTAACATTAGGGTATAATTGCGCCAAACCAACCGTGTATTCACCACCACCACAAGCCAACTCCAAAACAACTGGATTGTTATTTTTAAAAAAATCCGAACGCCATTTACCTGCCAAATCAATTTTTTTGTCTTCAAAAGCCACTGCAGGTTCTTCTACACAATTACTAAACTGCGCAACATCTGCAAATCTTTTTAATTTATCTTTTCCCATTATTTAAAAATTTCTATTCATTGGACGAATCACCACCTCCTCCAAATTACAATTATCACCTAAATTTATTGCATTTTGTATTACACTAATTATATCCTTAGCTTGCACAAATTCCTCACGTGGCACATCCATCCCATCCCAAGAAGAAGTATTTATAGAACCTGGAATAATTTCGATTAATTTAATTCCTTTCGTAATCCAATCCTCCCGCAACATTTTAGTAAATGTAGCAAAAGCATTTTTACTTATGGTATAGTTAAATAAATCTGTTCGTGGATACTTACTAACGATAGAGCCAATATGAAATACCAATGATTTTTTATGTAAAATCGATTGTAAATTTTGCGCTAAAATATACGGCGCTATGGTATTTATCTGCATTAAACTTTGTAAACTTCGCCAATTATCTGCGTTAAAATTACCGTATTTAAACAAAGCAGCATTTTGAATAAAAATATCCAAAACAGGTATATCTAGGCGTAAAATTTTACCCAATTCATCCACTTTTTCGCTTTGCTCAAAATCACAATCATATACTTTAACAGAAGTATGAAAAGTATTTTGAATGTAAGATTGTAACTCCAACAAAGCACTTTTATTTTTGGCAACCAAAAACAAATTACAAGTAAAATTTTGCGCAAAAAACAATGCAATTTCTTTCCCTAAACCCCTACTGGCACCTGTGATTAAAATATTCATAAAGTATGATTAAAAAAAATCTCCGCGTTAAGGTTTAACGCGGAGAGTAAATTTATGCATTTTCGGCAAAACTGGCTATTTCCGGACAAGTACAAATTAAGTTTCTGTCGCCGTAAGCATTGTCCACCCTGCTTATTGGCACCCAATATTTATTGTTGATTAAATAGGATAATGGATACGCGGCTTTTTCGCGACTGTAAGCATGTTCCCATTTATCTTTTAATAAATCCTCTGCAGGATGCGGAGCATTTACTAATACATTATCGTTAGCAGGGTAAATTCCATTTTTAACCTCCTCAATTTCTTGCGCAATATTAATCATTGCCGAAACAAATTTATCCAATTCGGCTTTATCTTCACTTTCGGTTGGTTCAATCATTAAAGTTCCAGCTACAGGAAAAGATACCGTTGGCGAATGGAAACCATAATCAATCAAACGCTTAGCAATATCCATAATATCAATTCCCGTCTCTTGTTTAATTGGTCGACAATCAATAATCATTTCATGCGCCACCCGACCGTTTTCGCCAGTATATAAAATAGAATAGTGATTTTTTAAACACTCCATTAAATAATTGGCATTTAAAATCGCAAATTTGGTAGCCTTGGTAATCCCTTTACCACCCAACATTTTTATATATCCTAAAGAAATAATTAAAATTAAAGTACTTGCATACGGAGCCGCAGAAATTACTCCCAAGGAGTTTGGATTTTCTTCCTCGAAATTGGTTTGAGGTAAATGCGGAACTAAATGTTTCGCTACACCAATTGGACCCATACCCGGACCACCTCCACCATGCGGAATTGCGAAAGTTTTGTGCAAGTTTAAGTGACAAACATCCGCGCCAATTTCAGCCGGGCTTGTTAAGCCAACTTGCGCATTCATGTTAGCACCGTCCATGTAAACTTGTCCGCCAAAATCATGAATCAATTGCGTAATCTCCTTAATTGCAGTTTCAAAAACACCATGGGTACTTGGATAAGTAACCATTAAAGCCGCTAAATTATCCTTATATTGTTCTGCTTTAGCACGTAAATCTGCTACATCAATATTTCCGTTTTCATCACATTTGGTAACCACCACTTTTAAACCCGCCATTACAGCAGAAGCAGGATTGGTACCATGAGCCGAAGCAGGAATTAAAACGATATCTCTATAACTTTCCCCTTTAACTTCAAAGTATTTTTTAATTGTTAATAAGCCAGCCAATTCACCTTGAGCACCCGAATTTGGCTGAAAAGATATACCAGCAAAACCAGTAACTTCCATTAAATATTGCGCCAATTCATTGATAATTTGCTGATAACCCAAAGCCTGATTTTGAGGAACAAAAGGATGTAACGCATTGTATTTTGCCCAGCTTAAAGGAATCATTTCCGACGCTGCATTTAATTTCATAGTGCAAGATCCCAAACTAATCATACCATGAACTAAGGAAATATCTTTATTCTCTAAACGCTTGATATAGCGCATCATTAAGCTTTCCGAGTGGTACTGATTAAAAACTGGATGTTGTAAAAATGAAGATGAACGCACAAAATTTTGAATACTAGGCACAGCTTTTAGAATAGCCGATTGTTTTACTTCTGTAAAAATTGCAATCAATTTTTCGATATCCTCATCTCTGGTACTTTCATCAACCGATAAACAAACACCACCTTTAGCTGGAAAATGAAAATTTACTTTGTGTTGTAACGCAATCGTTTTGATTTTTTGCGCATCTACTTTAGGCAAATATAAAGTATCAAAAAACGCTTCATTACTAATTTCAACTCCTAAATCCAATAATTTTTTAGCTACCAAATTAGCTTTATAGTGTACGTTTTGCGCGATAGATTTTAAACCCTCAGCACCATGATACACCGCATACATACTTGCCATTATGGATAATAAAGCTTGTGCGGTACAAATATTACTGGTTGCTTTTTCGCGTTTTATATGTTGCTCGCGCGTTTGTAAAGCCATACGCAAAGCATAACGCTCTTTAGTATCTTTAGAAACCCCAATTATTCTGCCAGGAACACCTCTTTTAAACTCGTCTTTTGTAGCAAAAAAAGCAGCGTGTGGACCTCCATACGCCATTGGCACACCAAAACGTTGCGAATTACCCACTACCACATCCGCACCAAAAGTTGCGGGTTCTTTTAACAAACACAAACTCAATAAATCGGATGCAACCACCATAAAAGCACCCACGCTTTTTAACTGCGCACTCACATTGCTGTAATCGATTACTTGTCCGTTACTGTTAGGATATTGCACCAAAGCACCAAAAGTTTTATCGTTAAAAGTATGTTGTAACACATTCGTTTCTACCACCTCAATACCCAAATATTTTGCACGGGTTTTTACAACTAATTTAGTTTGATGAAAAACCGCTTCATCCAAAACAAAAATATTTTTACCAGCCTCAATTTCTTTTTTATTACGATTACCCCAGAGCATAATCATCGCCTCAGCCGCCGCAGTAGCTTCATCCAACAAAGAAGCATTAGCCAATTCCATACCCGTTAAATCGCAAATCATAGTTTGAAAATTTAACAAAGCCTCCATTCTACCCTGAGAAATTTCTGCCTGATAAGGTGTATAAGCCGTGTACCAGCCCGGGTTTTCGAAAATATTGCGTAAAATTACCGAAGGCGTAATAGTACCGTAATAACCCTGGCCGATAAAATTGGTAAACAATTCGTTTTTATCCCCATTTTTTTCGCACCACAACAACCACTCTTTTTCCGAAGTAGCATCCGGTATATTTAAAGCATTTTTTAATCGAATATTACTAGGAACAGTTTGGTCGATTAATTCATCTAAACTAGAAACACCTATTTTTTGGAGCATTTCGGCTTGGTCGTTCAACTGAACACCAATGTGGCGGTTTTCAAAATTCATTTGCAAAAGATATAAAATATATAGGCATAAAAAAGCCCACCAAATCAAAGTGCAAAAATCCTGTTTTTTTGTGTTATTTAAAAGTTAACTTGTAAACAAGTTTTCAACTAATTAAGTTTTTGTGATTTTTTAATCAATTAAAAAATATGGAACAATCTTTTTAGATAAATGAAAAATTTAAAATAGAAAAATTATTTAATTACAGTAATTAAACCTTTATATTCCTCAAATTTTAAATGACTATCTTTTTTACCTTTAATTCGAATTAAATAAACATACACATCCATTTGCACCAATTGATTTTTGTAAGTTCCATCCCAACCTAAAGTAGGATCATTAGTGTTAAAGATAACATCTCCCCACCTATTAAAAATAAGCAATTCGTATTCATCTACATTTTCAATTCTTGGTAAAAAAACATCATTTAAACCATCATTATTGGGTGAAAATGCATTTGGAATAACAATAATTGGCTCGCACAAATTATAAATATTGATTTCTTGAACCGATTCACAACTAGGAGTATTGTATGCATGAATAAAATATTGCCCCTCTTGCATGAATGGCAAGTTTCTGGTAGTAAATAATTCACGATTATTATCCCCTATGTAATAATGAGAGGCATTTGTTGGGATTTGAACAAACAAAGTATCAAAATTATCATAACAAAAATATTGATCTTTAGCTTCAATTATGGTTGGAGAGAAATTAAAATTAACTTTAATAGAATCTTTAACAGAACAAGACACTTTATTTTGTTCGTTTATAATATTAAAATAAATGGTTTTAGGATTTCTAATTAAAATACTATTTTGAGTTGATCCATCTTCCCATTTAATTTTATAATCCATAAGATTTAACTGGATTTCGTAATTATCCTCATTACATAAATTTATTACCCTTTCAAATTCTAAACTTGGCAATTCAATTACATTTACAAATGTAGTTTTTGTTACAAAACATCCATTTTTTGAAACTCCTTTTACTTTGTGAACGCCTTGAATATTAGTGATGAAAGTTGATTTATTTAATGTATCATTCCAAATAATTTCATGAATATTTTTGGATTGCTGAATACTTAAAGTTACAGATTCATTTTCGCAAATATTAAACTCATTTGCAATTTTAAAATCCATTTCTTCTACTTCTATTTTAATTTTATCTTCTGCTACACAACCATTTTTATCGCTTACTTTAACTTTATATACCCCTTCTTTATCTACCACGATACTAGCCGACGTAGAATTATTATTCCAGCTATATTGCACAAAGTCTCCTTTAGCTTGTAAAGTAATACTTTCTCCTTTACAAATTGCTGTATCTTTTCCTAAATTTATAGTTGGAAGATTGTAAATAGATAAATTAACACTATCACTGGTTTTACATCCATTGGCATCCGTTACTGTAAGTTTGTATTTTCCTGCTTGATTGGTTGTTAGCGTTGAAGAAGTTGTATTATCATTCCATAAATATTTAG
>JBEEPA010000251.1:0-4500 GCA_041191385.1 Bacteroidota bacterium
TATATGTTTTTTGAATTAAACTTTTAGGTAAATTTAAGCTACTATTTTCGTTTAAGTTTTTAATGTTGCTTAGCATTGAAATTGTTAATTTTCTTTTAGTTTGATTTAAATTGAAGCTTTCCATAATAGTTTTTTTTTAAAATTTGTGATACAAAACTACTGGTAGAATTTCCATTTTCTGTGGCACATTTTGCAAAACGCCAAAAAATTATTTGCATAATTTGCAAATTTTTTAAATTTTTGAACTCAATTTTCTGACTTTTTTGCATTTTGTGCAAAAAAGTGTGTTTTTAGGCTATAGTTTGTTGCATTTTATGCAAAATTGAATTTTAGGATTATCCGTTATAATTCGTTTAAAGCTATTATAGAAGTATTTATTTTATGAAGTTCGTTTATTTTTTTTTGCGCAATTATACTTCGGTTTCCTGAATTACAAATTAAGATAACATTTGGTTTAAAGCTAATTTCTTGTATTTTATTCACGAAATTGTTTAGAGGAATATTCTTTCCGCCAATATTGTAATGGCTAAATTCTATTTCGTCTCTAACATCTATAACATCGTATTCTGGATTTTCAAGGTGTTTTTTTAATTCGGCGGAACTTATTTTTGTGTTATTTACACACATAAATTCGTAACTATCTAGTGGTTTTAAATTAAAATTTTGCTCGATTTTAGAAAACTTAATTGTGTTGAAGCTAAATTTTATAAAGTCAAAAATTAATAGTTTTCCACTTAATACATCTATTTCATTTAAAATAACTTTACAAGTTTGTGCAGCCATTAAATTACCTACTATTGATGGTAATAAAGCAATTACTCCATTATTGTTACAATCTATACTATCTTCAGGATTTGGTGCTTCTGGATATAAACATCTGTAACTTGGACCGTTTTTGTAATTTAAAACAGTTATTTGTCCTGTATAATTAGATATCGATCCATGCACAAAAGGTTTATTTAGATAGATGCAAAAATCGTTTACCAAATATCTTGTTGCAAAATTATCCGAACAATCCACTACATAATCAAATTTTGAAATTATATCTAATGCATTTTCTACTGATAACTCTGTATCAAATTTATATACTACAATATATGGATTTAGTTGTTTTATCTTTTGTGTAGCAACATTTACTTTCTTCCGTCCTAAATCTGCAAAAGTGTATAAATGCTGTCGGTGTAAGTTGTGTACTTGAATTGTGTCAAAATCTACAATTCCAATCTTTCCTATACCCATTCCAGCTAAATTTTGTAAAACTGGGCAACCTAGTCCACCAGCTCCTACAACCAAAACCGAACTGTTTTTTAAAACATTTTGTTTCACTAAGCCAAAATCACTTAGTTTAATATGTCGATTGTAATATTCTTCTTCTCCTTTAAGCAACATGATTTTCTAAAGCTATATCCCAATCTTTCCAAACCGGTTCGTAACCTAAATTTTTAAGTAATTTTGCGATTTCCTCCGGACTTCTTTCGTCGGAAATTTCAAATTGTTCTAACGATTGTTTATCAACAGCATATCCACCTGGGTTAGTTTTAGAACCAGCACTCATTGTAGTTATTCCTAATTTTATCACATTGTTTCTAAAATTTTCAGATTCTCTAGTAGATAATGATAGTTCAACTTCATTGTTAAAAATTCGGTATGCAGTAATTAATTGAACCAATTGTTTATCTGTCATTTCAACTTTTGGCTCTAATCCTCCCGAAAAAGGACGTAATCTCGGGAAAGAGATACTATATTTAGTTTTCCAATATTTTTTTTCTAAGTATTGTAAATGAAGTGCAGTAAAAAAACTATCTACTCGCCAATCCTCTAATCCAATTAAAGCGCCTAATCCAATTTTATGAATTCCAGCTTTACCCAATCTGTCAGGTGTATCTAATCTGTAGTAAAAATTCGATTTTTTACCTTTCGGATGATGAATTTTATAATCTTCTTTATGATAAGTTTCCTGATAAACCAATACTGAGTGTAGTCCTAAATCGATTAAACTTTCGTATTCATCTTGTTCTAAGGGTTGAACTTCCATACTAATATTATCAAAATGCGGACGAATTAATTTAATCATGCGTTTAAAATATTCCATTCCTACTGTTTGATTAGCTTCTCCGGTTACTAATAAAATATGTTTGAATCCTAATTTTTTTATAGCTTCAACTTCTTTTATTATTTCATTACTTGTTAATGTTCTTCGTTTTAATGGATTGTCGTAGCTAAATCCACAATAGGTACAAATATTCTGACATTCGTTTGAGAGATACATTGGAGCAAAAAGCTGTATTGTATTACCAAATCTTTTTAAGGTTAATTCTCTGCTTTTTTGAGCCATGTTTTCTAACAATGGTTCTGCAGCGGGAGAAATTAAAGCTTTAAAATCTTCTATATCAAGATTGGATTTTTGTAGAGCAGTAATTACATCTTGAGTTGTTTTACTGTAAATACTCTGCTTAACTTCATCCCAATTGTATTGATCAAATATTTCTTTAAAAGCCATTTTTATTTTAAAATTATAAAAGTATTACAAACTTATGTTTTTTGTTTGATAGAAAAAATTGAATAAAACAAAAAAGGCTACCAGATGGTAGCCTTTTTTGTAATTTATGATTTATTAGAATTATTTGATGTTGATATCAACTCTTCTATTTTCTTTAGCTCTTTTTCCTTTAGCTAATTGCTCTTTATCACCTTTAGATACAGTAGTTAATCTAGAAGCATCAATTCCATAAACATTTACTAATTGATTAGAAATTGCTTTAGCTCTAGAGTTTCCAAGTTTATCATTAATTATATTTGAACCTGTTGCATCAGTATGTCCAACGATTTCTAATTTAGCGCTTGGATTTTCTTTTAAGTATTTTGCAACTAAGAATAAACTTTTTCTAGCATCAGCGTCTAAACTTGATGAATTTGAAGCAAAGAAGATTGGGTCAAATCCAAAAGATTTAGTGTTAGTAACAGTATTTTCTGATTTAACATCAATTTTTCTACCTCTTGCATCAACCTGAGTACCTTTTTCAGTATTTGGTTCTAAGTCTAAACAATCTGCAACGCCATCATTATCAGAATCTAAAGAAACTCCATATTCATTTACTTCTTTACAAGGTGATAATAATTGTTGATCTAAATGATCAGGAACACCATCTGCATCAGTGTCAAATGTAGAACCATCACCATAAACTTTTGCACCTTTAGCCGTGTTAGCTTCTTTATCAACTAAATCAATAACACCATCAGCATCCGTATCTTTAAATCCATCCATAATACTATCTAGTATAGATAATTTATCGATAAATTCTTCCTCTGGTCTAATCCATTTCAAATTACCTAATTTATAAGTTAAACCTAATGCACTATAAGTATATCTATCATAGTCACTTCCTGTTTTAACACCTTCTAAATTATCAGAGTTTAAAAATCTAAAAGTTGATTCAGCATATATGTCTAACTTATCATTTATTTTATAAGCTACACCACCTCCAGTATATAACATACCAGATCTTGTAAATCTGCTATTTTCTAAAGTTAAATCTTCGTAACCAACAACTCTTACTACAGGAGCATCATACTGGTTTTCTTCTGCAAGTTGGTAAGCAGCACCTCTAAAAAACGCCATTCCTAAACCTGCTTTTGCATATATAGTATATCTTTTATTTGTATTGGTGTTTCTTGGGAATAATAAGTTAGCTAAATCTACATTTGTACCGATAAAGATATCTCTAATATCACTTCTAAAGTGTAAACCTTGAGCTCTATCAGTACCTCTACCTCTACCTAAAAATCCACCACCTTCAATTGCAAATGTTTTTGATAATGAATAACCCCAGTTACCACTAAAACCCATTGACCATTCGCTAGAGTATCTGTAAGTTGGCCATGTATTATATTGTTTGATATCAGTTACTGCTAAGTTAGAACCCAATGAACCGCTAAAATAAAAATTCTGGATCCAAGGATACTTTTCTAGTACACTTTGTTTTTCTTCTTTAGCTGCTTCTTCTTGTGCAAAAACAGAACCTGATGTTAGCGCTAGTGCTAAACCACAATTTAATAATGTAGATTTAATTTTCATGTTTTTATTAATTTTTAAAATTAATTTTTGTGCAAAGTAAATAACCAAAATCCAAATAACCAAAAAATAATTGATTAAATATTAATTATTTAGCTTATAGCTACAAAAAATTCGTTTCCGTCGCAAAGATTATAAAAAAAATCCCAATTTGCATAATTTTTTATAAATTCATTATGTTTTGTTAATTCATTTATAGAATGTAATACAAATTTTCTTTTAAATAATTCTGGATGGGGTAATTGTAAAAACCTTGTGTTTATAATTGTTTTTTCCCAAATTAACAAATCAATATCAATAATTCTGTCTTTATATTCTTCAGTTCTTTCTCTAAATTGTTTACCATTATAAAATTCGATTTGTTTTGTATATTGCTGAAATTCGAATGGATTGAGTGTAGTTTGAACTAAAATTACACAATTAAAAAA
>JBEEPA010000252.1:0-15595 GCA_041191385.1 Bacteroidota bacterium
ATTACACCTTAATTTCAAGTTTATGAATAATGTGGGTTAAATCTGGATCAAGTTCGATCATCCATTGCACAAAAATTAGGAATTGAAATAGCTGGTGCGGTTGATTTTGATAGAAATGTTGATGGAATTGTTGAAATGCTATTGGATGCTACTCAAAATTGTGTTAAACCTTTAACTGCTAACCGACTTTTTGATTGGCATGCGTCTTTGTTTCCAACTGGAAGAAGTGGAATGTTTAAAATTACAGTTGCAAATTGGCGTAAAGATTCTACTGGTCCTATGCAGGTTGTTTCTGGTGCAATTAGGAAAGAAAAAGTTCATTTTCAGGCGCCTGATAGCGATTTGTTAGAAAATGAAATGAATCAATTTTTGGATTGGTTCAATAATCATGAAATGGATTTAGTGGTTAAAGCTGCTATTGCTCATTTGTGGTTTGTAACTGTTCATCCTTTCGAAGATGGAAATGGCAGGATAGCGCGCGCTATATCTGATATGCTTTTGGCTCAATCTGATAAAAGTACCCAAAGATTTTACAGCATGTCCGCTCAAATTAGAATAGAAAGAAACCAGTATTACGATATTTTAGAGAAAACCCAAAAAGGAGATTTAGATATTACCGAATGGATTGTTTGGTTTTTAAACTGTTTAATTAATGCCTTAAAATCAACTGATTTGGTGTTGCAACGAGTTTTTTTTAAAGCAGATTTTTGGAAAAAAAATATGGGTATTGAAATGAACAAACGACAAATAAAACTACTAAACAAGTTGTTAGATGGCTTTGACGGAAACCTAACCTCTTCAAAATGGGCAAAAATCGCAAAATGCTCCAAAGATTCTGCTGTAAGAGATATAAACGATTTAATTCATAAAGGAATTCTACAAAAAGAACCCTCAGGCGGAAGAAGTACTAACTATGAGTTGGTTATTTAAAGTTAGTTTTTTGTTTCATCTCACACAAAAGTCCAACGACTTTTGTGTGAGTTTGCCGAAAAGTCGAAGGACTTTTGTGTTTTCGCAAAAAAATAAAAGCGTTTAAAATATGCAATTTTGGAGTTTAAGTATTAAAAAATAAACAACTCCAGTAGTTTAGTAATCTATTATAGGTGTATTTTTAACGAATTAATATCATTTTTCCTTTTATTTAAAGGAATTTAGCTCTAGTTTAGTGCTGTGGAAAAATAGCTGTACTATTTTAAAAAATAATTGAAGGAGTATTCTATCAAATGGTTATTTGTACTTATTTTTACAATCCTAAAAAATAAAAAATGGCAAAAATTAGAAAGTCGGAAGCGTTAGATTATCACTCCTCTGGTAAACCAGGAAAAATAGAAGTAATACCAAGTAAACCTTATAGAACTCAAAGAGATTTATCCTTAGCATATTCCCCCGGTGTTGCCGAGCCTTGCATTGCCATTAGCGAAAATGTACAGGATGTTTATAAATACACTGCAAAAGGAAATTTAGTAGCTGTGATATCCAATGGAACAGCGGTTTTAGGTTTGGGAGATATTGGTCCGGAGGCATCTAAACCAGTGATGGAAGGAAAAGGTTTATTGTTTAAAATTTTTGCTGATATTGATGTGTTTGATATTGAGGTTGATGCTAAAGATGTAGAAACTTTTGTTGCTACAGTTAAAGCTATTAGTCCAACCTTTGGAGGAATAAATTTAGAAGATATTAAAGCACCAGAATGTTTTGAAATTGAAAGAAGATTAAAAGAAGAGTTAGATATTCCTGTAATGCACGACGACCAACATGGTACTGCAATTATTACCAGTGCGGCTTTGTTAAACGCATTGGAATTAGCAGGAAAATCTATACAAGATGTTAAAATTGTTGTGAATGGAGCTGGAGCAAGTGCGGTGAGCTGTGCAAAATTATATGTATCCTTGGGAGCAAAAAAAGAGAACATTGTAATGCTGGATTCTCAAGGAGTAATCAAACCCTCTAGAGGAAAATTAAGTGAAGAAAAAGCATATTTTGCTAACGAAGTAGAGAGTAATACTTTGGAAGAAGCAATTAGAAATGCCGATGTTTTTTTAGGATTATCCAAGGGTAATATTTTATCGCAGGATATGATTAAAAGTATGGCAAATAACCCAATTGTGTTTGCTTGTGCCAACCCCGATCCCGAAATTGCCTATCAATTGGCTATTGATGCTCGAAAAGATATTATCATGGCAACTGGAAGATCGGATCATCCTAACCAAGTTAACAATGTATTAGGATTTCCATTTTTGTTTAGAGGAGCATTGGATGTACAAGCAACAACGATTAATGAAGAAATGAAATTGGCATGTGTTAAAGCAATTGCTGATTTGGCAAAGGAAGTTGTTCCAGAGGAGGTAAATAAAGCATATGGCGAAAAAAACTTGGTGTATGGTAGGGATTATATTATCCCAAAACCTATGGACCCAAGGTTAATTACCATTGTTGCTCCTGCTGTTGCTAAAGCTGCTGTGGAAAGTGGTGTGGCGAAAAAATCGATTAAAAATTGGACTGCTTACAAAGAACAATTATCCCAAAGAATGGGGCACAACAGTACTTTAATGCAGCAATTAAATACTCGTGCAAAAAAGAAACCTAAAAAGGTTGTATTTGCCGAAGCAGATAACTATAAAGTTTTAAAAGCTGCACAATTAGTAAAAGATGACGGTATTGCCGAACCAATTTTATTAGGAAACCGAAAAATAATTGAAGATTTAATTGAAGAATATTTATTGGATTTACCTAAAACTTCAATAATAGATACGCGCTCCGAAGAAACTTTAAGTAAAAGAAAAGAATACGGAAGTTTATTTTTTGAAAAACGAAAACGAAGAGGTGTTACTTTGTATGAGGCAGAAAATAAAATGCGTAGCAGAAATTATTATGCTTCAATGATGGTAGAATTGGGTGAAGCAGATGCAATGATTACTGGAGTTACCCGTAAATATAGAGATAGTATTAAATCGTCGTTGGAAATTATTGGGGTACGTAACGGTGTTAAAAGAGCGGCGGGGATGTATATCATAATGACTAAAAATGGACCTTTGTTTTTATCAGATATTACTATTAACGTACAGCCCACTGCCGAAGAATTGGTAGAAATTACAGTTTTAACCTATAAAGCTGTAAAACAATTTAACGTGGAGCCCCGCATGGCTATGTTAAGTTATTCCAACTTTGGCTCATCCAAAGAAGAAGAGCCTTTTGCGGTTAGAAAAGCAATAGAAATTTTACATAGAGATTATCCAGAAATTACTGTGGATGGAGAAATACAAGCCAATTTTGCATTAAATCCAGAGTTGTTAAAAGAGAAATTCCCTTTTACAAAATTGGGCGATTCGCCAGCTAATACTTTAATTTTCCCTAATTTATCATCGGGGAATATTGCATATAAATTAATTCAGGAAATATCTGGTTTGGAAGTGGTTGGACCAATTTTATTAGGTATGAAAAAATCTACACACATTTTACAATTGGGTAGCTCGGTTCGTGAAATTGTAAATATGGCAACTTTAGCTGTAGTTGATGCACAATTAAAAGAACAAAAAAATGATTAATCATATTAACGGAAAAATTACCGAAAAAACGCCCACACATATCGTGGTAGAGGCCAATGGAGTAGGTTATTATATTCATATTAGTTTAACCACTTACTCCAAATTGGTGGATTTAAATGATATAAAAATTTTAACCTATTTATCCATTAAGGAAGATTCACATACCTTATATGGTTTTTTTGATGCAGAGGAACGTGATATGTTTAAATTGTTAATTAGCGTAAATGGTGTGGGTACAAATACTGCTCGAATGATGTTAAGTTCCTTACAATCACAAGAAATTTCGAAAGCTATTTTACAAGGAAATGTAAATGAATTAAAGGGAATTAAAGGTATTGGAATTAAAACTGCACAACGAATTATTGTTGATTTAAAAGACAAAGTAGGTAAAGATGAAAATATTTCTTCTGATATTTTAACATTTTTAGACAATACAAATAGAGATGAAGCGTTATCTGCCCTGGTTGCTTTAGGTTTTACAAAAGCTGCCGTGGAAAAAGTATTACATGCCATCTTAAAAGCTCAGCCGAAATTAAGTGTGGAAGCATTAGTAAAAGAGGCGCTGAAAAAATTATAGATTTTGAATAAGGGTTTACATAGGATTTTATTTGTTTTATTGATTTTAGGTTTACGTATATCGTATGCCCAAAATAACAGTGGAACTAATCCTATAGATTTAAAAGACCCATCGGTTGTTAAAAAAGAGGTTGTTTATGATCCTGTTACCAACAGATATGTGGTAAAAGAAGTTATAGGCGAGGATAGTTATAAGCCTGCGGATGATAAATCTTTTTCGGACTTTTGGGCAAACAAAAGTAAACAATCCGAAAAACAATATTGGAAAGAAAAATCAAAGGAGAGCTCCAGTAAAAACGGCGACTTTATTAGTAATTTAATGGATAAGGACAACTCGGTTTCTTTATTCGGTAGTAATTTTGTAGAAATTAAACCTCAAGGTTCTGCAGAGTTAACTTTTGGAGTTACTTCTCAAAAAACCGAAAACCCATTGGTAAGAGTAGAAAATCAAAGGGTTACTAATATTGATTTTAATCAGAAAATACAATTAAATGTACAGGGTATTATTGGGGAAAAATTGTTTTTAAACACCAATTATAACACCGAGGCTACTTTTGATTTTGAAAATCAAATGAAATTGAATTATAAAGGTAGTGAGGATGAAATTATTAAAAATGTTGAGTTAGGAAATGTAAGTTTGCCTTTAAATAGCACTTTAATAAAAGGAAGTCAGAATTTATTTGGTGTTAAAGCCAATATGCAATTTGGTAAATTAAAAGTAAGTACTATTGTTACACAGCAAAAAAGTGATTCCAAATCCATTAATTTATCAGGTGGTGCGCAAACAATTAATAAGGAGGTTAAAATTGATCAGTACGACGATAACCGACATTTCTTTTTATCCCAATATTTTTATGAAAATTACGATAATGCACTTAAGAATTTACCAGTAATTACAACCGAAGTACAAATTACGCAATTGGAAGTTTGGATAACCAATGTTGGAATTAGTGCCAACAACGATGCGCGAAATGTAATTGCGTTTACAGATTTAGGAGAGGTAAGTCCGTATCAAGGCACCGTAAATCCAAGTATTAATGCAAATTTTCCTTCAAACAACTCAAATGATTTATACGAAAAGTTAATTAACAACAGTAATGTAAGAAGTTACAATAATTCATCGGGCGAATTGTTAGGTAATTTTGGAATGCAAGATGGAATACATTTTAACAAAATTGAAAACGCCCGAAGATTAAGTCCGAATGAATATTATTTTCATCCTCAATTGGGTTTTATTTCCTTAAACCGAAAAATGGAAGAGGATGAGGTTTTGGCAGTTGCTTTTCAATATACTGTAGCTCGTGATGGTTCCACCAGAAAAGTGGGTGAATTTTCTACAGATGCTAAAGAAGTAAAAGAAGCTTTATATCTTAAAATGTTAAAATCAACACAAGTAAACAATACTCAAATTCCTTTGTGGAATTTAATGATGAAAAACGTGTATAGTTTAGGGACATCGGGGGTGGACGCATCCAGTTTAGAAATAGATGTTTTTTACAACAATCCAAAAACGAATAACAACATCAATTATTTACCTGCAGGAGGTAGTATTTCCGAAAACAAAAGATGGTTGCAATACTTAGGAGTTGATAAAGTGGATCCGCAATTAAACCCTAATCCAGATGGACGATATGATATTGTGAATGGTGTTAATATAAGGATGGAAAATGGTAGGATCTATTTTCCTTCTACCAAACCATTTGGGAAGGCATTACGAACTTCTATTGGTGATAATTCTGTGGCAGATAATTATGCTTTTGATAGTTTATATTATATTCCTAAATGGCGTGCAGTTAACGATTTTCCTGATAAAAATAGGTTTTTAATTAAAGCAAGATATCAAGCACAAAGTAATATTATTAATTTAAATTCATTTAGTATTCCAGAAGGTGCAGTATCTGTTACTGCTGGAGGAAGAAAACTACAAGAAGGAACAGATTTTAGGGTGAATTATCAAACAGGACAGTTAACTATATTAAACGAAAGTGTATTAAATTCTAATACACCTATAAAAGTGGATGTAGAAAGTAACTCGATGTTTGCATCAATGTCGAAAAATTTATTCGGAACCCATTTAAACTACGAAGTAAATAAAAATTTCCATGTTGGAGGTACTTTAATGAACTTAACTGAGCGCCCATTAATGCAAAAAAATCAACAAGGAATCGAGCCTACATCTAATACTATTTGGGGTTTAAATACCAATTATACTAACGAATCTCCATATTTAACCAAATTGGTTGATAAACTTCCTTTTATTTCTACCAAAGAAAAATCTAAAATACAATTTACAGGTGAATTTGCACAATTGGTTCCTGGTTCACCAAGAGCAATTCAAGATGCTACAAGCGGTGAAGCACAATCGTATATAGATGCTTTTGAAGCCGGACAAACTAACATTAACTTAGCAAATCGTTTAGCATGGGTATTAGCTTCAACACCTCAAGGACAAACTCAAGCGGGTATGTGGCCAGAAGGTCAATTGTTTAATGAATTGGCATATGGGTTTAACCGTTCTAAATTAGCATGGTATAATATTGATCCTATTTTTATTGCCAATAACAGTAATACTCCTGAGTATATGCGAAGAAATCCTCGGATTCAAGGAAATCATTATCAGCGTGTTGTACAACAATCCGAGTTGTTTCCAAATCGAAGTTTGGCAATTGGGCAAGTAACTACTTTATTAACTTTTGATGTGGCCTATTTTCCTCAGGAAAGAGGTCCGTATAATTTCGATACTACTGGTGGAACTTTTTCCAAAGGTATCAATCCACAAACGGGGTTTTTAAACGATCCAACAAGTAGATGGGGAGGGATAATGCGTGCAATGAGTAATGTGGATTTTGAAACTAGAAATATTGAGTTTATTGAATTTTGGATGATGAATCCTTTTGAAGATGATGCCGTTAGTGCATTTGGAGGAGGAACAAATGGTGGTGATTTTTATATACATTTAGGGAATATTTCGGAAGATATTTTAAAAGATGGAAGACGATCATTTGAAAACGGTTTACCTTTAAATGCTTCAGGTTCCACAGATGTTGACCAAACCTCTTGGGGTAGGGTATCCAATAGATTAAATTTTGTAAATGCTTTTGATAATGATCCAGATACTAGGGCAGCGCAAGATGTGGGTTTGGATGGTTTAAGTAATGCAGATGAAAGAACTTTTTTTAGAAGTTATTTAAATTGGTTTGGAGCAAATCCTCCAGCTGGAATATCAACAGACCCTTCTGGTGATGATTATCAGTATTTTAGAGGAGAAGAATATGATAATTTACAATCAAATGTTATTGATAGATACAAAAGATTTAATGGTTTGGAAGGTAACTCGGCTACACAAGAACAAACTGGTTTAGATTTTATTAGCACAAGTTCTATTTTACCTGATATCGAGGATATTAATAGGGATAATACTTTAAGCGAGGGTGAAAGTTATTATCAATATAAAATTAGTTTACGCCCAAGTGATTTGGAGCAAAGTGATATTGGTACAAATTATATTAATCAAATTTATAGTACAACAGTAAATATTGAAGGAGGTACTACCAAGGATATAACTTGGTACCAGTTTAGAATTCCGATTCGTACACCAGATACTACTGTGGGTAAAATAACTGATTTTCAATCTATTCGTTTTATGCGTATGGCTTTTAAAAATTGGCAGGATCCTGTGGTTTTACGTTTTGCTACGATGGACTTAGTGCAAAGTAATTGGAGGCAATACCGCAATCCTTTATATGATCAAACTCAGGCTGTACCTGATCAAACGGGGTCAACCTTTACTTTAGGTAGGGTAAATGTGGAGGAGGATTCTAAAAAGAAACCTGTTCGCTATTTAGAGCCACCTAATATTCAACGTCAATTTAACTTGGCATCCCAAAATTTCGAAAATGAACAGGCTTTACAATTGCGTGTTTGCGATTTAGATGGTGGAGATGCTCGAGCAATTTTTAAAATGGAAAGTAGAGATTTATTGTCATACAATAAAATTAAAATGGATTTGCATGCTTCTCAAATTAGTGATGCTATTGCCAATTTAAACGATATGAACATGTCGGTTTTTATCCGTTTAGGAACGGATTTCGACCAAAATTACTATGAGTACGAAGTTCCAATGTCGTTTACAAACCCTAGCCCTGAATTATTAAGTGCAAACAATAATGAAACTGCTCGACAAGAAATTTGGAAACAAATTAACATGATGGACTTTAATTATAAAGAGGCTTTTGTTGGATTAAAAATGACGAGGAACGAAAGAGGGATTCCTATAGACCAACGCTTTAAGGGGACTGATGGAAAAAATAATGTGTATGTTCGAGGAAATCCTACCATGGCAAATGTGCGCACAATTATGATTGGAGTTAGAAATAATAATCCGCGCGGACAAAAAAGATGTGCAGAATTTTGGGTGAATGAGTTGCGATTATCGGATTTTGATAACAATAGTGGTTGGGCGGCTACCAGTAGTGTAAATATGCAATTGGCTGATTTGGGTAATTTATCTTTTGGTGGTGGGTATAGCACGCCAGGTTGGGGATCTATAGACCAAAAAATTAGCGATAGAAGTAGACAAACTATTCGAAATTTTGATGCAACAGGGAATTTCCAAATGGGTAAGTTTTTTCCCGAAAACACTAATTTAAGCGTGCCTTTATATTTTAGTTATAACCGTATCCGTAAAGATTTACAATTTAACCCTTTGGATACGGATGTGGAAATGATGAAATTAGATAGAAACTCGGATGTACGAAAAAGATTAAATTTAATTACGCCAGATGTTTTGATAAATAGGAGTATAAATTTTAGTAATGTTAGGAAAAACTTAAAGCCGGGTGCCAAACCGAAAATTTACAGTATCGAAAATTTTGATGCAACGTATGCTTTTTCCGAAATGAATCAAAGAGATGTAAATACCGAACTCAATAGTATTAAAAACTTTAAAGGTGCTTTAAACTACAATTTTCGCCCTAAGGCAGCTAAATACGAGCCTTTTATCAAAACTCCAATTTTAAATTCGATGGAGCAAAAAAAACTGGCTAAAATGGATGCAGAGGAGCAGTTGTTAAAAGATAGCTTACAAAATGTTAGAAAATACGATCCAAATTCTCCTGATTTAAAATTGATTAACGATAGATTAAAGGCTTTAAAGGATGAAAAAATGGAGTATAAACGTAAAATGGCAAAGTTAAAACGTTCGCCTTATTTACAGTTAGGTAGGGAGTTTCATGTATTTTATTTACCTAAAAATGTTTCCATTCAAACGGATATGAATCGTATGTTTTCGGAACGTATGATTAGAAATGTTACTGGAGATGACATTTTAATTGATCCTGTATTTAACAAAAACTGGTTTTTTAATCGTACCTATCGTTTGGATCATGATTTTACACAATCGCTTAAATTTGATATTACAGCTAAAAATCAAGCGTTTATCGATGAACCTTTTGGTAGATTAGATACCGATCAAAAAAAAGATAGTGTTTGGAACAATATCAAAAGTTTAGGTAGAAATACTTTATATACACAAACTAGTAATTTAAATTATAATATACCTTTTAATAAATTCCCTTTAACTAATTTTATTACTACAAGCTTACGCTATAGCGGAAAGTACGATTGGCAAGCAGCGCCTTTATCTATGGATACCTTGGGCAATAATATCTCAAATAGCAATACCAAACAAGTAAATGCGCAGTTAAACCTAATTAATTTTTACAATAAATTTCCTTATCTTAAAAAAATATCTCAAAAAAGCAATGCTAAAGTAATGGATCCTAGGGCATTAAAAGCAGGTACGGAACCGGATACTACCAAAAAGAAGGATCCTTTTACTGCTAGGGATGTATTGGATGGTTCGTTAAAATTTATGATGATGGTTAAAAATTTAAATATTACTTATTCGGAAAATAACGGAACATTTATACCTGGTTTTAATCCAAAATCCGAAATTTTAGGAATGAATACACAAAACCAAATGGCTCCGGGATGGGGTTTTGTTTTTGGTTCGCAAAATGATATTGTGGGTGAAGCTATCCAAAATAATTGGTTAAGTACCAGAGATAAGTTCATCAATACAAGGGTAGCTTTTACTAAACAAAATAATTTTAACTGGCGTGCAAGTGTGGAACCATTTAAAAAAATGAGGATAGATTTGGATGGTAAACGTACCGAAACTTTTACAGATAGTTATTTTTACCGATTGGATGATGTAAATGGTGGATGGAATAAATCTAGCCCTATTTCTACAGGTCAATTTTCTATTTCTGTACTTACTATTTCCTCTGCTTTTGGAAGTAGAGAGCCAAATGAAAAATCTAATGCTTTTAAAGATATGGAAGAGAACAGATTGGTTATTGCCGAAAGATTGGCGCAAGGAAATGTGTTTCAATCGGGAACGGACTCTGTAACAGGCTTTCCTAAAGGATATAATTCTACACAAGAAGAGGTTTTGTTGTACTCATTTTTATCGGCTTATACAGGAAGGGATGCTAGTAAACAAATTTTAACGCCATTTAGTAAATTCCCTATTCCAAACTGGCGTTTGAATTATACAGGTATGATGGATTATGAGTTTATTAAAAAGTACTTTGATAGTTTTACCGTTTCTCATGCGTATAGTTCAACTTTTAATTTTAATGGCTATCAAAACAATCCTAATTTTAAATTTGGGGACGAATTAAAATCAGATAATTTCCAAGCATTTTGGTTGTATGAAAATGCTACAGTAGGTATCCAAGAAACCTTTAGCCCTTTAATTAAGTTTGATATGCGCTTTAAAAACAGTGTTTTAGGAACTTTAGAATATAAACAATCCCGAACAATTGGTTTAAATTTTAGTAATTCATCTGTTTTAGAGCAATTTACATCCGAATATGTAGTTGGATCTGGTTATACCATTCGTGATTTAATTTTACCTGTAAAAGTAAGAGGGCAAAAATTAAAAAGCGATTTAGATATCAAAGCCAATGTAAGTTTACGAAGCAGTAGTTTAACAATGATGTTTATAGATAAAAACGCTCAAACTACCCAAGGTGCTAAAATATTAAATATAAATATCAACGCAGATTATAGAATTAGCCAAAAGGTAACTGCAAGGGCATTTTATACGCAAACAGTTAACAATCCTTATGTACAAACTTCTTTCCCTAATTCCACCAGTACAGGCGGTTTAAGTATTCGATTTACTTTGTAAAAAAAATGAAAAATTTTGGGTTAAAATATAACGCAAAGAGTTCACAAAGTTTTCGCGCAAAGAATTTAGAGTGTAAAAATTTACACAAAACAAAAAAACAGTGCGCTATTACTTTCCTTTTTTAAACAAGCTATTGTAATTGATATACACTATTTTTTTGGTTTCGAAGAAATCTTCATGGAAAAATTTGGAAATGGGTGTTACTACTGCTGGTAATTTCGCTTCGTTAATTTCATTCGTTAAATCGCCTCCTTTTAAAAATATTAAGCCATTTTCTTTAAACCCTGGGATGGAGTCTTTTTCGAATTTATTGAATGTCCATTCTTTAAATTGAGGTAAAGCAGTTACAGCTCGGGAAACTATATAATGATATTTTAATTTAACATTTTCGGCACGTGTGTTTTCGGCAATACAATTTTTTAAATCTAAAGCTTTTACCACTTCTTCTACCACTTTTATTTTTTTCCCAATTCCATCAATCAAATGAAAGTGTACGTTGGGGAATAAAATTGCCAATGGAACTGCCGGAAACCCTCCGCCGGTTCCAATATCTAAAACTTTACAATTGTCGGGAAATTGCACGTATTTGGCTATAGCTAAGGAGTGTAAAATGTGTTTGAGGTACAATTGTTCGATGTCTTTTCGGGAAATTACATTAATTTGTGCATTCCAAAAAGTGTATAAATCGAATAATTTTTCGAATTGTTTTTTTTGTTGGTCGGTAATTTTAGGAAAGTACTTGTAAATAATATCCACACTAAACTCCAAACTATTTTCCATTTAATATTCGCTATCTTGTTCGTTCATCATTTGTAATAAAAATTCTCGGGCTCTAAACAATTGAGCTTTTACAGTACCTAAAGGGATTTTCATTTCTTCGGCAATTTCATCGTAGGATAATTCTTGGAAATATCTTAATTCCACCAATTGGCGATATCTCGGTTTTAAGGAGGAAACAACTTTACGCATCATATCGATTTTTTGCTCCTTCATGATGGTTTCTTCTGGATTTAACGCTTCGGATTTGATATCGATTTGCATTTCATCATTGTCGTCGTTGGTAAAATTCTGACTTAAACTAAAGGTGTTGGCTTTTTTTCTTCTTAAAAAATCAATACAATTATTGGTGGCAATTTTAAATAACCATGTGCTAAATGCGTAATTTGGTGTGTATTGGTGTAATTTTCTAAAGGCTTTTCCAAATGCTTCAATAGTTAAATCATCTGCATCATCTTTATTATTAACCATTTTTAAAAGCATATAATAAATGGAATCTTTGTATCGGTGCATTAATTCACTAAAAGCTTTTTCCGATTTTTCGTTTAATGCTTCTAGTACAAGCTTATAATCTTGTAAGGCTCTGTCGGATAAATTGGGTGCAGGAACTACCATGTTTTTTTTCTCAACGTTAATTTATACATCATTTGTACAAAACCTAAAAGTACCCACAAAAATTCAAAAGGCAAAAAAAATAGATTAAATCTATTGTATTTTAATTTTAAACTGATTTTGTGTAAAATTTGGATTTGGATAAAGTATTTAATTACAATTACAGCTATTGTATAGTTAATTAGATAGTTCTCAATAAGTAAAAATAGGGGTGCAAGGTAAAAAAGTAAAATACTTATTTGAAATATCCCTAATAAACATAAATGTGATATTTTGTATTGGAATCCTGTGCTTAAATGTCGTGATTTTTGATTCAACCAATCTTTAAAAGTATTTTTCGCCTCCGAAATAGTACTGCCAGCAATATCTAATTGTATGCCTATATTGGTACTTTGGGGTAAGGTTTGTATAAATAAATCATCGTCGCCACTAGTAAAGTGTTCGTGTTTTTTAAAGCCATTAACCGAATTAAATACACTTTTTTTATAGGCAATATTACGCCCTACGCCCATGTAGGCTTGGTTTATTTTTGCGAAAGAAAGGTATTGTATAGCTATAAAAAGTGTATCGTACTGTATTATTTTGTTTAATAAACTATTTTTTTGTTCGTAATAACCAATTCCTAAAACCACATCGTTGTTTTGGTTGTTTTGGGTATTCATCATACTTAAAATCCAATAGTCGCTTTGTGGAATACAATCGGAGTCGGTTAGTAAAACCCAATCGTATTTGGCTTTTTCTATACCTAAACTTAAAGCCTCTTTTTTTCCTTCAAATTTTTTATCGTTCGTAAAATGTACAATGTTTAATTTGGGGGATTGAATTTGGTTTAAAAAATTTTCGGTTTCATCGGTAGAGTGGTCGTTTACAATCACAATCTCAAATTCCTTATATTTTTGATTCAACAAAAGAGGTATTAATTTTTTTAAACCTTTATAGTTGTTTTTACTACATACAACAATCGAAACCGACGGTTGAATAATATTTTTCCCAATACTTTTTACTTTTAAAAGCTTGCCAAATACAAATAAATAAAAGCTTACTAAAATTACAGTAGCAATTAACCAAATACTAAATATAGCGTTTAACATTTATTTGTTTTTTGGAATGGTTCGGTTTTTATAATCTGTAAAATCATCCAATCTACGGGTGTAGGACTCCATAAAATAAGGAGAACTAACTATAAAATCTGCTGTGGATTCGTTACAAGCAACTGGAATATTATACACCGCAGCAATTCTAATTAAAGCTTTTACATCCGAGTCGTGCGGCATAGCTTGCAAAGGGTCCCAAAAAAATATCAATAAATTAATTTCATCTTCGGAAATTTTTGCACCAATTTGTTGATCGCCGCCTAATGGACCACTATTTAATTGTTGAACTTCTAAGCCTGTGTGATTGTTAATAAGTTTTCCAGTAGTGCCTGTTCCATATAATTTATGTTGCGCTAATTTTTCTTTATGTTTTGATATCCAATTAATTAAATCTATTTTTTTATTATCATGCGCAACTAATGCAATGCCTTTTTTTGCACAAATTATTTCTTTTGAACTCATTTTTAGCCGTTTTAGATGTTAAAATTGTCGTTTCGGTATTTGATTTTACAAAAGTATTAATTATCTTAGCAAACGCTTAAAGACAATCAAATTTTTTACTAATCTACTAAATTAAACTTACAAGTTATGAAAAAACAACTACTTGTCCTGTTTTCCGCTGTTTCAATTATGCTTTCTAGTGTAGTTGCAAATGCGCAAATTACAGTTTTGGGTTATTACCCATCTTATCGTGCTACTTCTGTAATTCGTTACGACAAATTAACAGATTTAGTGTTCGCATTCATTAACCCAGATACTGAAGGAAATTTAATTCAAAGTAATCCTGGTGACGCATTGTATGGATTTGACAACAACAAATTTTTAGTTGTTAAACAAGGTTGTGCGGATAATGGTGTAAAGTTATGGATTTCATTAGGTGGAGCTGACCCAGGCGAACAAAGAGCTGCAAGATTAAGTGCAGTATCTGGTGATGCAACTAAAAGAGATCGTTTAGCTACACAAATTGTAAACTTTGCTGTAACTCATAATTTATTTGGTATTGATGTAGACTGGGAGTTCCCAAAAACTACACAAGCTAAAACTAATCATTTAGAGTTATTAAAAGCGATTAAAGCTAAAATTCAGGCTTCTTCTAAGCCAACATTACAATTAGGTATTGCTGTTGGTGGTGAGTACAAGTTTACTGTTAACCATATTCAATACGTTGATCCATCATTATTTACAACTAATGCTAATTTAGTTGATAAATGGTATGTAATGGCTTACGATTTTCCTGCAACTTACAATGCAAATCACTCTTCTTTAGCAGATGGTAAAGCTTGTTTAGATGCTTGGAAAAACGCAGGTGTACCTTATAGCAAATTATTATTAGGTATTCCTTTTTATGGAAGAAATGCTAATAGATCTGCAGATATAATGTATAATGAACTTGGTGCTTCTAATGCTATTTACACAGGCGATTTATCGAATGGTTGGTATTACAATGGCAAAACAACTATTGAGGCAAAAATGGATTATGTTGCTGAAAAAGGTGCTAATGGTATTTTAATTTGGGATATTGGTCAAGATAGAACGGATCAATACTCTTTATTATCTGCAATTGATTCAAAAGCTGCTACATTATGCGCGGTTCCTAAACCAAATTTAGGACCTGATAAAGGGGTTTGTGCTGGGCAATCAACAGTTTTAGATTCTAAAGTTTCTGCTGCTAACGGAAGAACTTTTGCTTGGACAAGAAATGGTAGCCCTGTTAATGGTTCATCTCCAACTTTAAGTGTAAATCAACAAGGAACTTATAAAGTTGTTATCACTCAAAGTGGTTGTTCTCGTGA
>JBEEPA010000253.1:0-3665 GCA_041191385.1 Bacteroidota bacterium
CCTACTCCTTCTAGCAAGTGTTTCCAAGATAATGCAACATATTTTTTAGATGGATTAAACTCGCCTTTATGCCATTTTTTGGATAATTTACTTAAATAAATATCCGGAAATATATAAATAGCTTTTACTATAGACAGCTTATACCTTTTTAAACCAAAAGTTAATTTAACAGCCACACCTGCCAAAATCACTTTCATTTCGTGTGTTACTGTTAATCCTTCTAAACCAATAAATTTTTTATCTTCTATAAATTTTACTACTCGATGCTCAAAAACTAAACGATCGGATGGCGATAATTTACTGTAATATAAATTGTGCTTTAATAAAGTTTGTTGGGCATAATTGGGCAATGTTTTTTTACGCAGATAAAAGTGCTTTAAAAAAGGCTTTTTGTTAAATGTAATGTAAATGAGCGCTAAAAAATTTAAATATCTGGATAGTGCAAACGATAATGCATAGGCGAAAAAACCAAAACCTATTAGCAATATTAAAAAGCCGAACAAAAAACCAAAAATTTCCATTTTGTGTAAAATAAAAAAAGCTCAACAAAATTTGTTGAGCTTTTTTGCGGTCTGGACGAGACTCGAACTCGCGACCTCCTGCGTGACAGGCAGGCATTCTAACCAACTGAACTACCAGACCGTTTTTTGTAATCGAGAGTGCAAATATAGAGTGAAATTTTGGATTTCAAAATAATTTTACAAAAAAAAACAACAAAATAACTCAAATATCTAAAAATCAATAAAATATTTTCTACTCTTAGAATTGATAAACTTATTAATTGTTTAACTATTTTTTTAAAACTCTACACAAAACTTCACTTAATTTATAAAACTTAGCTCAAAAGATTATTGTACTTTTGTTTTATGGAAGAAAAAAAAATATTCATTAATCCGATAGACGACGATCATATTACTGAAATCCCCAACATTATTCAGTATCCACATCACCGTGGTAGCTCGTTGGTAAAGCCCGAGGATATGGGGAAAGTTAAATCCAGAGCATACACCGCTATGGAACAACAAACCCAAACCCAGTTACAACAAATTTACGATCAGATTGAAGTTTTAGCCAAACAAGCCAAAAAAATTAAACAACGTATTGAGGTTTCTACCTTAATTTATAATGCCGAAATGAAATTTGAACCTTTAATTGGTAAAACATATCATTTGTATCAAAAACAAAATCATTATGTATTAGCTGTAATTGGCCCAAACGAATGGGGTAAAAAAATTCCTTTCGAACAATGGGTAGCTAGCGCGCAATTATTAGCCGACCACACCTGGGAAGTTTTAGAACAAAATGAAGAAGTAGATTTTTAAAATCAATTTTGTATATTCGTTGCGTAAAAAATACAACGAATGAAAGTTTTGGTTTACTCTACGCATGGTTTCGAAAAAAATTTTTTGATTAACGCTAATCAAAATAAGCACGATTTATTTTTTACAACGGAACAACTTAACGAAAATACCGCTTCATTAAGCAATGGTTTTGATGCTGTTGCACTTTTTAGCTCGGATAACGCCAATTCTAAAAGTATTCAAGAGCTAAAAACAAATGGTGTTAAATATATTTCTTTACGCTCCGTTGGGTATGATCATGTAGATATTAATATTGCACAACAAAACAGTTTAAAAGTAGCCAACGTTCCTGCTTATTCTCCACAAGCTATTGCCGAGCATGCTGTTGCATTACTAATGGCTTTAAATCGCAAAATAATTCGTTCGCAAAAATTAATGCATACTAACGATTATAGATTAGATGATTTAATTGGCTTTGATTTGTATAAAAAAACGGTTGGTATTGTAGGGACAGGTAAAATTGGCGCTGCTTTTAGTAGAATTATGAAAGGTTTTGGTTGTAATTTAGTAGCATACGACATTTACGAAAATACAAGTTTAATAAATGAAATAGGGATTACTTATACGACCTTACAAAATCTTTGTAATCAATCGGATGTAGTTGCCGTATTTTGTCCGTTAACACCACAAACCAAATATTTATTCAACAAAAAAACATTTGATTGGTTTAAATCCAATGCTATTTTTATAAATGTAGCAAGAGGCGGCGTAGTAAATACAAGAGATATGTTAGATGCATTAAACAATCATAAATTTGCAAAAGCCGGATTAGATGTTTACGAAAACGAAAAACCTATCTTTTTTAAACAACACGACAAACAACCCGATGACTTACTTTTTGAGGAGTTAAAAAATCAACCTAATGTTTTAATCACCGGACACCAAGCATTTTTAACCCAAGATGCACTTACCCAAATTGCACAAACCACAATCAACAATTTAAACCAATGGGAAAAATTAGGCGTGAGTGAAAATGAAATATTAACTATACAACAAACCTTATAACAAATACATAATGAGCAATTTCTCTATCCAAAAACCGAATAATTTAGCAATATTATTTTGTGTAATTATATTATTTTTAGGCATTTACACATATTTCCCTAAAAATGTATTATCATGGGATACCTTTGGCGCTTATTTATATTTACCTGCAAATTTTATTTATGGAGATACTTATTTACAAAATTCCGAATGGATTAACCAGATTAATTCAATTTATAATAACACTCCAAGTTTTTATCAATTTGCACTACATTCTTCAGGAAACAATATTATCCAATATCCTTCTGGATTTGCTTTAATCTATTTGCCGTTTTTTTTATTAGCACATTTATTTGCAAGTTTATCCACTTCATTTCCTGCAGATGGATTTTCATTACCTTACCAAATGGCTATTATATCTGGGCATGTTTTTTACATCATTACTGGTTTAATTTTAGCCAATAAAGTTTTACTACATTTTTTCGATGAAAAAATAACAACAATTTTACTTTTAATACTTTTTTTTAGTACCAATTTTTTATTTATTTCAGTATTTATGATTGGTATGCCTCATGGACATTTGTTTGCATTTTACTCACTAATTATTTTATATACCATTAAATGGCATGATAACCCATCGAAAAAACACAGCATAATTTTAGGTATAAGCATTGGTGTTGCATGCTTAATCAGAGCCTCAGAAATTGTATCTATTTTCATTCCATTACTTTGGAATATAACAAACAAAGTTTCATTTATACAAAAAATTGAATTTATTAAGGAAAACGCTAAAAGTGTTGGCTTAACTATTTTAAGTTTTGTTTTACCTGCATTTATTCAAATAAGTTATTTTAAAACTGGAACTGGAGATTATTTTTATAACGCATACCAAAACCACGGCGAAGGATTTGATTTAACAACTCCGTATTTAAGTAATTTTTTATTTAGCTACCGTAAAGGTTGGTTGTTATATACACCAATTATGCTAATAGCTTTAGGTAGTTTAATTTGGATGTGGAAAAATAAAAATAAAAACCAAGCTTTAGTGAGCTTAAGTGTTTTTTCAGTTATAAACATATATTTACTATCCTCATGGACTTGTTGGTGGTATGCAGAATCCTTTGGGCAACGTTCCATGGTACAATCCTATTTAATTTATATTATACCTCTAGGTTTTTTGATACAGCACTTATTGAACCAAACTAAACCACTATGGACTGAAAGTCCATAGGTTTGGTTCAGACTGAAAGTCTGTAGGTTTTACCCATCACTCAATTATGAAATTTCCTGAATTATCATTTGGTTTTCGGTGATGTTCCA
>JBEEPA010000254.1:0-4993 GCA_041191385.1 Bacteroidota bacterium
GCCAAGAAAAACAAAAAGAATCTGAAGAGCAACTCCGACAAAATCTTGAGGAAATTAGAGCTACACAAGAAGAAATGGAACTTCGTGAACAACAATATTTACAAAAAATTAAAGAATTGGAGGAAAGATTAGAAAACCTAAATTAATCTTTTCGATTTTTAATCAAAGCGAAAATTTGTTGAATATCCACAACTTTTATTACAAAAAGTAAAACAACAAATAAAGGAATTAAAAAAAGCATAAAAATAAAACTCCTTGATATTTGATGTAATCCATATACGGCTAAAGTAAATAAAACTAAAGCTAATATGAATTTAAAAAAATGTTTATAAGGTAATTTAAATTTCATGATTTTATAACACCATAAAATTTGTAATACAGCACAAAAATATTGTGTACTTACACTACTTAAAGTTGCACCCAAAACTCCATCAATAGGTATAAAATTTAAGTTTAAAATTACATTTACCATTACGCCAAAAAACGCTATCCAATTTAATATTTTCATTTCGCCTTTGGCAGTTAATAAAGCTCCATAGATATAATTTACGCCCATTGGAACTATGGATAATAATAAAAATCCAAACACCTTAGTGGATAATTTTAAATCGGATAAATTTATTACCTCTCCATTTACTTTTTTGGTATATAAAAATTCAACTATATCCTCTGCATAAAAGTAAAATACGATTGCTGTAACACTTAAACCAAATAATACAAAACTTCCAACAGATTGTAATAAAGTTTGAACTTCTTTTTTTTGATGTAACAATTTTGCAAAGATGGGCAATAGTATAACCGAAATTAAAAAAGCATAATTGTTTACTGCCATTAAAATCCTAAAAGATTGAGCATATATCATATTGTGCCACTCGCCATTAGGCAACAATTGATCCAACATAATAGAATCCGAATAAGAATAAGCCATCATTAAAACAACAATTAAAGCATAAGGTATACTTTTTCGCAGAATTATTTTGTTAAATTTTGAGTTCCACTCTAATCTAAAAATATTTTTTTTCCACGATAAAATACTACCAGCAGTAATTAAGGTAACAAGATAACCAATAAACTGAATTCCTATAAATAATGGAATTGAAATAGTGTAAAAATTTGTAAAAAATATAAATGCAATAAAAATTAACATCACTAATCTATCTGTAACCGAGATTAAACTATCTATTTTAAACATTTGTAATGCTGTAAAATTAGAACGCATAAACAAAATAAAACTAAGTAAAATCTGATTAATTCCTAATACAGCTATATAGATTAAATTTTTACCTGTATATTCTAAAATGTAAGCAACTGCTAGTAAAATAGCAGAATACAATACCGATAATACCAATCGTAAACTTAACAAATTGGGGTAGTAATTTTTAAATTTTGATGGAACTGCAGCTATTTTACGATTATTAAAATTGTTAATACCAACATCTAACAAAACACTAAACAACATGGAAATATTAAACAAAACAAAGTAAACCCCATATTCTTGTTCAGTTTCCCTTTGCACCCATAAATCGGCTAAAATCCATAAAGGTTTAGCAAACAAATTGGTTAACAATAAAATTCCGAAATTTATAAAAAACGATTTCCGCATAATTTACTCGGCTTGTTTTTTCGATTTTTTTCGCAAATTGTTGTGCGGATGAAAGTAAATAAAAACAGAAATTGCTACAGTATATATTAAGCCTGTTTTAAGCATGTTTAAAAATTGCATTAATAAAGCTTGGAAAACAACCACTCCATTAGGAATATGATTAAAAATAAACTGTACTAATAATGTTGCAACAGCGGTATATAAAGCAAATAAAACACTTGTAATTGTTCCTGTGTACATTGCCTTTTGAAAACTAATTTCGTAGTTTAAAGGTTTAGTAAACAACCAATATATAACCCCCAAAATATAAGCAATTAAAAACAAACGAATTATACTATACACCCATTTTGCCATAGATAAACTAGTTTGTAAGCTATTTTGAATAATTTGATATTTTTGGCTAGATAAGTTTTGTAAAAAACTACGTTCGTTAGGAGAAAGTTCTTTTACTAAATCTAAAGAATCTTGCGGCGCACCTGTAATTGACATTCGGTTATCTTCCGAAATTTTAAAAAATGTTTGAACTTCATCGGTTTTTAAATCTGCAAATTCATTAGGATTATAAAAAACCGAATAAATGGTTATATAAGTTAAACAAACCAAAACAAAAGCACCAATTCCAAATTTCAACTGCATGGTAAAAAAATAAAAGCCCCAAAGTATATTTTGGGGCTTAGAAATTAACTATTAATACTTATTAAAAATTCATTGTTATCTTGAGTATTTCTGATGCGATCTTGTAAAAACTGCATCGCTTCCTGCGCATTCATATCCGATAAAAACTTACGCATTGCCCAAATGCGTTTTATCGAATGAGGATCTAATAATAAGTCATCTCTTCGGGTACTTGATAAATTTAAATCAATTGCAGGATACATACGTTTATTAGCAATTTTTCTGTCCAACTGCAACTCCATGTTACCCGTACCTTTAAATTCTTCAAAAATTACTTCATCCATCTTAGATCCTGTATCCACTAAAGCCGTTGCTAAAATAGTTAAAGAACCTCCATTTTCGATATTTCTGGCTGCACCGAAAAATCTTTTAGGTTTATGTAAAGCATTTGCATCAACACCACCCGATAAAACTTTTCCAGATGCTGGAGATACTGTATTGTATGCTCTTGCTAAACGAGTAATAGAATCCAATAAAATTACCACATCATGCCCACATTCTACCAATCTTTTCGCTTTTTCTAATACTAAATTAGCCACTTTAACATGTTTCTCGGCAGGTTCATCAAAAGTTGAAGCAACCACTTCTCCATTTACACTTCTTGCCATATCCGTTACTTCCTCTGGTCGTTCGTCTATCAACAAAACAATCATATAAACCTCAGGATGATTTTTAGCAATTGCATTAGCTATTTCCTTTAGCAACATTGTTTTACCCGATTTGGGTTGCGAAACAATCAAACCTCTTTGTCCTTTACCAATTGGCGCAAACATATCTAAAATTCGCATAGACAAACTTTGTTTAGGTCCTTCGCAAATATTAAATTTTTTATCAGGAAATAAAGGTGTTAAATAATCAAAAGGAACTCTCCCTCGCACAACTTCAGGCTCTTTACCATTAATTTCGATTATTTTAATTAAAGGGAAATATTTTTCTCCTTCTTTAGGCGGACGAATAGTTCCTGTTACGGTATCACCTGTTTTTAAACCAAATAATTTAATTTGATTTTGAGACACATAAATATCATCAGGTGAACTTAAATAATTATAATCAGAAGAACGTAAAAATCCATAGCCATCAGGCATAATTTCCAAAACACCTTCACTAGTTACAATTCCATCAAAATTATACACTGGAGTTGTTTCTGAATTTCTTTCTTGATTGAATGGACGATCATAAGCATTATTTCTTTCGCCAGTTTTGTTATCGTAAGTTCTTTCGGTTTGATTTGGATTACGATTTTCGTTTACTCTTTCAGGAGTATAAGTTGCGTGTTCTGTATTTCTATTTTGTGATGGATAATTTTGTCTATCGTTACTTGTATTACGATTTTCCTGATTTCTAGGATGATTTGGGTTCCTGTGTGGAGGTCGCTCACCTTTATTAAACGGAGGACGATCTGTTCTTTCAGGTCTTTCGGAGCGTTCCGTATTAGTATCTTTTACATCATCACCAGCTCTATGAGGCGCTCTATGCGGTTTATTAATCCTATCATTTCTATCAGGGCGTTCTCTTCGTTCTTCCGCAGATTCATTTTTTTCTTTTGCTGGAGTAATACTTTCAGTTACTGTTTCCTGCACACTTTCTGTTTTTGGCAATTCTTCAACTAAGGTTTCTACCTGATTATCAAAAGGTAACTCAGCAGTTTTAACAGATTTTTTCTTAGGTTTTACAGATTTTTTATCATCTACAACTTCACTTGATTCAGGCGAAGGTATTTTTTGTAAAATAGCCTCAACCATTTCGTTTTTTTTCATTTTTTCTAGGTTATTTACACCCAAAGTTTCTGCAATTTCTTTTAATTCAGATACTAATCTTTTGCTCAATTCAGATTTCTCGAACATTCAATAATTTTTTAATTGGAATATTTTTTTGACAAAAAAACAACGGAGGTAGTTCTAATACTTTAAAATGTAAATGATGAAAGAATTCAAATAATCACAAACTTGATACCCTTTATTCGATTAGAAACTAAACAACTGGTGTTTCCGATTACAATTTTAGTGATAATTTATTTATTTTACCAAAAACTTGGTGTATTATTTTACATATATTTGCAATCTGTAATTATACAGTACGTAAAAAAACCTAAGTTTATGATTCAACGCTTACAAAGTATTCATTATTTAATAGCAGGAATTTTCCAATTATTATTTTCATTTTCAGTGCTTTTCACCATTAACCCTAGCGCAAACCCAACTGAAATACTATATTTTACAGCAAAAGGAATTCAAAATCAAAATTTTGAACTTTTAGTTTCAGATTATAAAAATTTTATTTTGTGTATTTTTAATGCCGTTTTAATTTTTATAGTAATATTTTTATTCAAAAAACAAGCTTTACAACTTAAACTTACTCGATTATTTATTTTAATTGTAATTGTTGAAGCATTTTTTATCTTTTTATCTTACCAAAATATTAGCGCACAAGGAAATGTAAATATTGGATGGGAAATAATTTATTTACCTATTTCGTTAGTTTTTTCATTAGCGGCTTACCGCAAGGTAAAAAAGGATTGGGAGTTGTTAAAAAGTGTGGATCGTATTAGATAAAAAAGTGCAAAACATTCAGGTTTCTATAATAATTGTAAATTACAAAACGCCACAATTACTACATAATTGTATTGCATCTATCTATGCTCATACTTCAGACGTAATTTTTGAAATTATTGTTGTAGATAATCAATCTGAAGATGAATCTGAAACATTGATTAAA
>JBEEPA010000255.1:0-7757 GCA_041191385.1 Bacteroidota bacterium
TGTGCATCAAAGTGGTTTTTTAGGTTTTGGCATTTACAACCAACGTAAAATTAATCAATACTTATCATTGGGTATAAGTTATGGTTATTTATATAAAAACATTAGTGTTTGTAAAATGCAAAAATTAAATGTTTGGGACAATAATAATCAACAATACAATAAAGAAAAGTACAATTTTCATCAAATTATACTAGAGCCTAATATTCGTTTTCACTTAAATCATCAAAGAGGTGATTATACAGGAAAGTTTATTGATATTGGTGCAAGTGCGCATTGGTCGTTTTTAAACAGCCAAAGATTAAGTGTGGTAAACAATTGGAATATACGATCAGAAACATGGATAAACAGATACCCAGACTTTATAAATAGATGGGAAACTAATGCTTTTTTACGCTATGGATTTAACGAGTTTAGTATTTTTATAAACTACAGATTAAATAATTTAATTAACTCAAATACACCTAGTGAATATACAGATTTACCTAAATTTTCAACTGGTTTAAATTTTAATTTTTAAAATATGTTTGCTTCAAATTTTATACAATCCAAAAGTTACAATCAAAAATTTGTTTACTTATTTATTGCTTTAGCTTTTATATGGCTTTTTGGTAACAATTGGGTGAGTTTTTGGGACCAAGACGAGGCTGCGTATGCTGGGTTTGCGAAAACTATGATTGAAACTGGTAATTGGTTACAACCAGATTTTATGTGGTCGGAGGTACACCGTAAACCGCCTTTGCATTTTTGGAATATAGCTTTAAGTTATAAAATATTTGGGATAAATGAGTTTGCTGTTCGTTTTCCATCGGTAGTTTTTATATTGGGAACTATTGCTTTAATTTATTTAGTTGGAAAAGAATTTTTTGGTGAAAAAATGGCTTTTTATTCGGCTTTAATTTTAAGCACCTCTATCTTAGTTCCTGCTTTAGCTAAAGTATCCGTTACAGATGCAACTTTACTATTTTTTAAAACTTTATGTGCTTTTTCCATCCTAAAAGTTATAATTTTTAGAAATAAGTGGTGGGTTTTAATATTTTGGATAGGATTTTCATTAGCATTACTCACAAAAGGGCCTCCAATAATAATTTTTACAGGATTTTTCGTGCTAATTTTATTAATTTTTCACCCAAATCGTAAAAATTTCATTTTATTTCATCCTTGGATATTTTTACCTCTTGCATTTTTGCCTTTATACATATGGGGTTATTGGTGCATGCAAACACCAGAGGGTAAAATATTTATAACTTGGATGATTGATTGGTATATTTTGAAACGTGTTGGAGGGAGTGTTTTCGGACAAACTGGTCCTCCAGGAACACATTTAATAGGGTTATTAGTATTTTTTATCCCTTACTTTGTGTTTTTTCCAAAAGCAATCGCTCAAGCAGTTAAAAATTTATTTAACAAGGAAAAAAACATGTTATTTATTGCATCTGCATGGTTTGTATCCGCATGGTTTTTATATGAAATTACACCAAGTAAATTACCTGCTTACGTAATTGCAGCACATGTTCCTTTAAGTATATTTATAGCGTATTTATTAGCTAACAGTAAAGTTAATAAAGGGATGGCTATTGCACATTTTTGCATCAACAGCCTTATTTATTTGGTGTTTATTTTAGCGCCTATTATATTACAATTTCCGCTTAAAAACATTTTAATATTTTGTTCATTAGGTTTAATCATGAGTGTATTTAATATATTCACTTTAAAAAATTATGCAAATGAAAAATTTAGATATTATTTATTCACACAAAATATTGTTTTCCAAGTTTTAATTTGGTGTTTTTTATTGCCTTTATCAGATGATATTAAAAACAGCTCTTTACGAATTGCTCAATTTGTAGAAAAAAATGCCGAAAAAAATGCCGAAATTACTATAGCTAACAGTCACGCCCGTCCGCCAAGTTTACCATTTTATTTAAAAATGAGATTTAAAAATGTAAATGAAAATTATGATTTTGAATCCTTAAGCACTGCTTACGAAAACAGCAAAAATCATGTATTTATATTGAACAAAGGATTAAAAGAAGAATTTGAAAATAAGTTTCCAACTATTGAATTTTCGGAAATTAAACCCATATTTACAGATAGAATTCAACAAGACAGTTATTTTATTTTAATAAAAAATTAGAGCTAAGTATATGGAAACTATCTAAAAATTAAAAAATAAAACTTGTTAATAATTTTTTAATTAAAATTTAATTTCTTGAAGTATAATTTTGTTAAAAAACATATATTTGTGCAGCTATAAAATAGCGGAGTAACTGAAAATCCTAAAGAGTAAGGAAAATTAAAAAAAGTATTTTATGGAAGCGCAAAAAGTAGATATGTTTATTTTAGCTAATGGAAAGTTTTTTGAAGCACACAACATTAATATCATTAGAGACAAACTATTGTTAATCGATGATTCCAAATGGGCAGTATTATCAACCATACAATTTAAAGATCCAACTACAAGCTTAATTGTATCAATATTAGCAGGAGGTTTTGGAATTGATAGATTTTTAATTGGAGATACAGGTTTAGGAATTGGTAAATTATTAACCTGTGGCGGAATGGGAATTTGGTCTATTGTAGATTGGTTTATGATTCAAGATGCAACAAGAGCAAAAAATATGGAAAAAATACAGCAGTTTTTATACTAATGTTTTTGAGCAGGAATAAACTATATTTATTTTTAAGTATACTTTGTACCTCGGGGTATTTTTGGATGTATTTTAACTTAACAAAAAATCCAATAATCAATACGGAAGTTTGTTTATTTAAACATGTAACTAAAATACCTTGTCCTTCCTGCGGTTCTTCTCGTTCAATAACTCAAATTATTAAAGGAAATATTCAACAAGCGCTTTATTTAAATCCATTAGGATTTATTAGCGCTTTTATTCTTTTAATTACTCCAATTTGGATATTAATAGATGTAATTTTACAAAAAAAATCATTATTTAATTGGTATAAAAAACTAGAGCAATTTATACGAAAACCAAAAATTGCAATTTTATTAGCTTTATTAATAATTATTAATTGGATTTGGAATATTAAAAAAGGAATATGATACAAAAAAAAGAATTTCCATATAAACCTAGTGAACATGAAGCTGAGAGCGCATCTAACAGCTATTTAATGTCGGTTATTGCCATAATCATTGGCTTGCCTTTACCCATTGTAAACCTAATTGCAACAGCAATATTTTTTTTAGGCAATCGCAAAGCTACATATTTTGTAAGGTGGCATTGCACTCAAGCTTTACTTTCACAATTATCCATGTTTTTTATCAATAGCTTTGGTTTTTGGTGGACTGTTTCAATAATTTTTAGTGATGAAACTATCACCAACTCATATATTGGCTACATAATTTCTGTAATAATTTTTAACATAGTTGAATTTATAACCACCATTTATACCGCTATACAAACACGAAAAGGAATACATATACAGTGGCATTTTTTTGGTGAACTTACACAATTAATTTGTAAATCAAATCGAAATAATTAAAAATGAAACCTCTAATTCAAGGAAGTATCGTAGCTGTAATTTTTATTACATTATGGTTAGCAATCTCTAACATCAATTGGGTAGAAATTTTTAAAGTTGAAAAATCTACCGATGATATTGAGGTAAAATTAGGTGATATTTTTTGGGATGCGATAAGCGAAAATGAAAAAATTAATACAAATAATTATGTTAACACTATTGTGGATAGTATTGTAAATGATATTTGTACAAGTAACCAAATTGATAAAGCATTTTTAAAAGTTCATATAATTCAAAAAGACGATATTAATGCATTTGCTTTACCCAACGGACATTTAGTGATTTACAGTGGTTTAATAAAAAATTGCGACAATCCAGAGGAATTAGCCGGCGTAATTAGTCATGAAATAGCGCACATACAATTAAATCATGTAATGAAAAAATTAATTCAGGAAATAGGATTATCTGTTTTAATATCAGTAACTGTTGGCAACACAGGTAGCGAAGTTTTGTCGGAAATTACTCATCTTTTATCTTCAACTGCATACGGTAGAACAATTGAAAAAGAAGCCGATTTAAAAGCAGTTGACTATATGATTAAGGCAAAAATTAATCCCGAAAATTTAGCGAATTTTTTATATAAACTTGCCGAAAACGAAAATAATATAACCGCCTATTTAACTTGGATAAGTACACATCCAGAATCTAAGGAAAGATCTAAATACATTATTGAATACGCAAAAAATAAATCAAAAAAATTCAAAAAAATAATCACCAATTCTAGTTGGGAAACTCTTCAAAAAGAAATTTGATAAATTTATAAGCCATTTAATAAGTAATCCAAAAATCTTTTTATAATTTATCACAATAGACTAATTTAAATTTTTAATAATTGTCATAATAAAAAAAAATGAATTATTAAATAATTCGCTATAAATATTACCTATTACAATACTTTTTTAAATAACTTTGTCTAAATTATATCCCTAGCTTTAATCATGATAAAGTACTTGTTTTTTCTTATTACTATTTTTTATGCATACTCAACTCAAGGTCAAACTTGCCAACCTGCATGGACAACTAACAACGGACAACCTGCATGGAATAGCCCTGGAGCATATGTTGACGGTTCAGTTGCAGAGAGGAGTGGGCAAAATTGGACTTGCGGACCTGGACAAGCATTTAACTGTAACTCTACATTTCCTGGACAATTTGGTGGTGTATGGATTAACAATGTAGCATGTTCCTCTGCTTCTGCACCATCTATAACCAATGGAACAACTGCAAATATAACCTGTACATCAATTGAAATTAATGGTAATAATGTAACAAGCGATGGTGGTTCATCTATTACCGAAAGGGGTGTAGTATACGCAACAACATCAAATCCTACTTTAGCTAATAGTAAAGTAACTGCAAGTGGAACAACTGGATCTTATAATGTTACCGTTAGCGGATTAAATGGAAACACATTATACTACTTTAGGGCATATGCAACTAATAGTGTAGGTACCACATACGGCTCAGAAGTAAGTGCTACAACTTTAAATTGTGCAACAGTTGTAACAGGAACATCTGCAAATGTTTCGTGTACAGCATTTACAGTAAATAACAGTGAAGTAACTGCAGAAGGTTCCTCATCTGTTACAGAAAGGGGAATTGTATATCATACATCATCTAACCCTACCATTGCAAATACAAAAGTAACTTCAGGAAGTGGATTAGGTACTTATAATATTACTGTTAATAGTGGTTTAACGGGTAGTACATTATATTATGTTAGAGCCTACGCAACAAACACACAAGGAACTACTTATGGGAACGAAATACAAATTACTACAGTGCCTAGTATAGCTACAAATGCATCAGTAGCAAGTACGACTGCTGCTAGTAGCGTAACATGTAGTTCAGCAAGCAGTGGAGGAAACATTACTTGTACTGGAGGATCTGCCATAACTGAAAGAGGTGTAGTTTATGCTACTACTATCAACCCAACAACAGCTAACAGTAAAGTTATTGTTGCTGGAACAACGGGATCTTTTGTTGCAAATTTATCGGGTTTATTACCTAACACAACTTACTATGTTAGAGCTTATGCAATAAACGGCGTAGGTACAAGCTATGCATCACAAGTTTCATTTAACACTGGTGCATGTACTTGTGACCCAAATTATTCAGTATATTATTCATGCGCAACCAAAGATCAATGGACTACTAATCCTGACGGGGTAACAGGCTGTGGTGCCGCGCCAGCTGGGTCTAGTTGGACTGGAATTATTAGGAATGATTGGTTAACTCCAGCTAATAAAAATGCAGATGGAGAAAGTGATGCAAATGATTTACCTTTTCATTGGGCATTGCCAAGCCCTTTACCTAATGAAATTTTTGTAGAAAATGGAGGTAAAGTTGTAACTCCCTACACTCCAAATGGAACACTAGGCACTAGATTATGTATGACTACCGGAGCATTTTTTGGTTACGACGGTGCATTTGTTACAGGTAGTTCAGGTAATCAGTTCCAAGTGATTGAGAACGATGGTAGACTATTGGTAAGAGGTTCGTTTACAAATAGTATTGCCGTAGCGGGTTCTGGAAGATTTTGTGTTACAGGAGATTGGGAAAATCAAGTTGGTGGATCAGTAAGAGGTTTTAGTGGAGATATGACAACACAATACAACGCAACACATTATGGTACAACAAAATGCATAGCTGAATTAAGTACTTTACCTGTTGAATTATTAGAGTTTTCAGGTGTTATGTTAGAGCCAAAAAAACACCTGCTTTTTTGGAAAACATCAAGTGAAATTAACAATGACTATTTTGAATTAGAAAGATCAGAAGATGGTTATAATTTTGAACCTATTACAAGGGTTAAAGGAAAAATCAATAGTACAATTTTACAATCTTATAGCCATATTGATAAGATAGCAAAAAATAATCATAATATTTATTATTATCGACTTAAGCAAGTAGATTTAGATGGAAATTTTACAGTAAGCGACCTTATAAAATTTAGTTACACAAATAGCTCAAAATTAATTCGTTATGGATTATCTAACAGATTCACATATTATACTGGAAATACAGGAAATTTTATTGCGAAAATTTTCGACACAAACGGTAAAATAGTTGAAGAAAATAATTTTCATCTAAACAGCGGACAATCTTTCGAGTTTGAGCTAAATGTAGCTAAAGGATTATATTATATAGTAATATTTAATGAATCGAATATCGAAATAAAAGAAAAATTACTTTTATATTAAATATACTTAATTGAAAATTTGAAAAAGTAATTTAGATTAGCTTTTTCAAAAACTTTTTTATTTTTTTAAATTTAATTTTTTAAGAATTGGTGTAAGCTCTACTTTTTCTAACTTGATAAATAAAAATATGAAAACACCCAATAACAACCAATTTTTAATCCAAAATAAAACAGAGTCGGCTTTAAAATCAAGTATTTTTCCTAAAAACAACAATACACCTGTTATAAAAAAATATCCTATTGCACGCTTAATTTTATAGGGAATTGGGTAATATTTTTGTCCCCAATAATAGGATATTATCACCATTAAAGCATAACACAATAAAGTTGCCCAAGCACTTCCTCTGTATCCAAAAAACGGAATAAATGCTAAATTTAAAACAATGGTTGCAATAGCGCCTATTATAGAAATCATTGCTCCATATCCAGTTTTTTCGCTCAATTTATACCATATAGATAAATTATAATATACACCTAAACAAATATTTGCCAATAATAAAACTGGCACAATATCTAATCCTTCCCACAACTCTTTATTATTGATGAAATATTTTAGAATATCTAAATGCAAAATAACAGCTAAAAACACAAAATTGAGTACAATTAAAAAGTAATGCATTACTTTGGCGTAAATAACTTTAGAGTTTTCCTGCTTTTCCATACTAAAGAAAAATGGTTCGGCTGCATATCTAAAAGCCTGAATAAATAAGGTGATTACAATAGATAATTTGTAATTAGCACCATATATACCTAAAAAACCCATAGTTTCATTTAAGGTATATTTTCCCACCAATAATCGTTTTAGTAAAATACGATCAATTGTTTCATTTACTATACCTGCCAACCCAACAAATAATAAAGGCAAGGTGTATCGCAACATTTTTTGGTATAATGCTTTACTAAAATCAAATTTAAAATTATTGCAATAAGGCAATAACAAAATAAATTTAATTACACTGGCAACTAAATTGGCAATAAACACATATCCTACACCAATATTTGGATTGTAAAATATATC
>JBEEPA010000256.1:0-3289 GCA_041191385.1 Bacteroidota bacterium
AATTGGTAAAAGGAGGTGTTAAAAATCCTACACACGAAGTTGATGCTATTGCAGGTTCAACAATTACATCAAAAGGTGTTTCCAAAATGTTACAGGAAAACTTTAAGCCTTTTATGTTGTATTGGAATAAAATTAAATAATCAAACCTTTTAATTATAATTGTATGAGTGATTCTCTATTTTCAAAAAAGAATATGAAGTTGATTAAGGATCCATTGAATGATTCTAATCCAGTAAGTGTTCAGGTATTAGGTATATGTTCTGCATTAGCTATTACTATTATGTTAAAGAACTCTTTTGTAATGGCGGTTTCAGTAACAGCTGTATTAATAGGTTCTTCATTCTTGATATCTGTTTTAAGAAATTTAATTCCTGATAGAATAAGAATTATTGTTCAATTAGTTGTTGTTGCTGCTTTAGTAATTACTGTTGACCAATTTTTAAAAGCATATGTTTATGATGTTTCTAAACAGTTATCTGTATTTGTTGGTTTGATTATTACAAACTGTATTATCATGGGTAGATTAGAAGCTTTTGCTTTGGGTAATAAACCTGGGGTTTCAGTTGTTGATGCTATAGGTAATGGTTTAGGTTATGGTTGGATTTTATTAGTAGTTGGTTTTTTTAGAGAATTATTAGGAACTGGTGCATTGTTCGGATACAAGTTAATTGGTCCTGTTGTAGAATCTGATGGTGCTTTATTGCAAATACCTGGTTACGAACACAATGGTTTAATGTTATTTCCTCCAATGGCTTTAATAACTTTAGCTACAATTATTTGGGTTCAAAGAAGTTTCAATTCTAAGTTGGTGGAAAAAAATTAAATCAATTTTATAAACTTAAAAATAATAAATTATGTTAGATTATATTAATATTATTATCAAAGGAATTTTTATCGAAAACATGATTTTCGCATATTTCCTTGGGATGTGTTCATATTTAGCAGTTTCTAAAACTGTTAAAACTGCTTCAGGTTTAGGATTAGCTGTAATATTTGTATTAGTGGTTACAATTCCTTTAAATTATTTGTTAGAAAACTACTTGTTGAAAGAAGGTGCTTTAGTATGGTTGGATCCTTCTTATGCAGATGTTGATTTAAGTTTCTTGTCTTTTATTATGTTTATTGCAGTAGTTGCTTCAATAGTTCAATTGGTTGAAATGATTGTTGAAAAGTTTGCTCCAGCTTTATATGGAGCTTTGGGTATCTTTTTACCTTTAATAGCTGTAAACTGTTCAATTTTAGGTGGTGCATTATTTATGCAAGAACGTCAGTATAACTCTATCGGTGAAGCTACTTCTTTTGCTTTTGGTTCTGGTATTGGATGGTGGTTAGCTATTGTAGCTTTAGCTGCTATACGTGAAAAAATCAGATATTCGAATGTGCCAGCTCCTTTAAGGGGTTTAGGGATTACTTTCCTTGTAACTGGTTTAATGGGGATTGCTTTTATGAGTTTTATGGGTATCAACCTTTAATTAGTAGTTTATTTATTTAAAAATTAATATTATGAATTCTACAATTATTTTAAGCGTAACAATATTCTTATTGATTTCTTTACTGTTAATCGGTTTATTGTTATATGCTAAAACTAAATTAACCACTTCAGGTAAAGTTAAAATTACTTTAAATGGCGAAAAGGTAATCGAGGTTGATGCAGGTAGTTCCTTGTTGTCTACTTTAGGTAATAACAAAATATTTTTACCATCTGCATGTGGTGGTGGTGGTACTTGTGCTATGTGTAAATGTCAGGTTACTTCTGGTGGAGGCGAAATTCTTCCTACAGAAGCTCCTTATTTTTCTAGAAAAGAAATTCAAGAAAACTATCGTTTGGGTTGCCAAGTAAAGGTTAAAAACGATATGGAAGTTCAAATTCCAGATGAAATTTTTGGTATTAAAAAGTGGGAATGTGAGGTTATTTCTAACTATAATGTTGCTACATTTATTAAAGCTTTTACAGTTAAATTACCTGAAGGTGAAACTTTACATTTCGAAGCGGGTGGTTATATTCAAGTTGATGTACCTAAAGTTGTTGTTGATTTTTCTAAAGATATTGATATATCACCGGATCCTTCAGATCCTGCAGGTAAAGATAAGTTTAAAGAAGATTGGGATAAGTTCAATTTATGGTCTTTAAAAATGGTAAATGATGAGGAGCAATTTAGAGCTTACTCAATGGCTAATCACCCTGCAGAAGGAAATATAGTAATGTTGACTATTCGTATTGCTACTCCACCTTGGGATAGAGCTAAAAATGGTTGGATGGATGTTAATCCTGGGGTTTGTTCTTCTTACGTATTCTCTAGAAAAGTTGGTGATAAAGTTACAATTTCTGGTCCATACGGAGAGTTCTTTATTAAGGAAACAAATGCAGAAATGATTTATATTGGTGGTGGTGCTGGTATGGCTCCAATGCGTTCACACTTATTCCATTTATTCCATACTTTAAAAACTGATAGAAAAGTTACTTATTGGTATGGTGGTAGATCTAAACGAGAATTATTCTATGTTGAGGATTTCCGTCAAATCGAAAGAGAATTTCCTAACTTTAAATTCCATTTAGTTTTATCGGAACCAATGGCTGAGGATAATTGGGTTGCAAAAAAGTCTTTAAATGATGAAGGTGATGGTTTTGTTGGTTTTGTTCACAATGCTGTAATCGAACATCAATTAAAAAATCATGATGCTCCTGAGGATATTGAGTTTTATTTCTGTGGACCACCAATGATGAATCAAGCTGTTTTAAAAATGGTTGATGATTGGGGTGTACCACCAGAAAACGTGTCATTTGATGATTTTGGAGGTTAAAATTTATTTTTATAAATTATTTAAAGTCGCTGTAAAGCGACTTTTTTTATATCTATGCTTAGTTTAAAAAATATCGATTATCCAAAGTATCAGAATTCTTTTAATTATAAAGATTCTATTTTTTTGATTGGTTCTTGTTTTGCCGAAAATATTAATGAATGTTTAAATAGTGATAATTTTAAAACTATCGCAAATCCTTTTGGTATTTTGTTTAATCCAAAATCTATTGCAAATATTTTAGATAGGATTTTATCAAAAAAATATTATAATGAAAATGATTTTTTCTTCTTTGATAATTATTACTGGTGTTATGAGCATCATGGTTCTTTGGCTCAAACAGATATTAATAACTATATAAATGAATCAAATAAACTAATTGATTCTACATATAAATATTTATCAAATTGTTCTTTGTTGTTGATTACTTTCGGAACAGCTTATGTTTATACAATAAATAATAAAGTGGTTTCAAATTGTCATAAACAAC
>JBEEPA010000257.1:0-3816 GCA_041191385.1 Bacteroidota bacterium
ATCGACGGTTCCAAAAGTAAAGCCGTTCAACTACAATTATACGCCTATTTATTACTAAAAAAAGCCGAGTTTAGCGATTTAAAAAACATCGAAGCCAGTATTTTTAGTTTCAAAAACCAAAAAGAAGGCTACATGAACCTTACCTTAAACAAAGAAAATCAATCCATCGAAGAAATTGTTAGCAACACCGAGGAAATATTAACGCAAATTGTTGAGGATATGCTAGATAACCAAAAAAACATCGAACATAACCCAGAATCTTTGTATTGTGTGTATTGTTAGTAAAATTTAATCTTTTGCTGGCACAAGTTTCTAAAGTACAAGATTGCACATTCATTTGTGCAAAAATTCAACTTTTTTACACAAACATATGTGCAGTTTTAAAATTAAATTCAACCCCACTCCGGCTTACAGCCACCTCGCCCCAGCGGGGCAAGGAGTTACGTACACTCCCATTAAAAATAGCTTCGCTATTTTTAAAAAATTACGGCAGTAATATTAAAAACCGTGCGTTAGCACTCCTTTAACTCCTCGCCCAGCCGGGGCGAGGTTTGATATTAAGAAAAGAACAAAGCCCTTTGGCTTTGTGATACAATAACTTTAGTTATTATTTAAGCCGGAGTGGGGAAATTGACAACAAACCCATACAAGGAGTTACGCACACTCTCATTAAAAAATAGCTTCGCTATTTTAAAAAAATTGCGGCAGTAATATCAAAAAACCGTGCGTTAGCACTCCTTTAACTCCTCGCCCCGCTGGGGCGAGGTGGCTGTAAGCCGGAGTGGGGAAAATATTATATTAAAAAACGAAAGCACTATTAATTTATTTACCTTTTAACTTAAGTATTTCATCCATAATACTTTGTAACACTAAATCTATATCATCATACACCTCAGTGTTCCAAAATCTTATAATTTTAATATCATTTTCTATAAGTAAATTCTCCCTACTTTCATCATTAATCTGATTAATAACATCCAAATGTACACCGCCATCAACTTCAATCCCAAGTTTTAATTCAATACAGTAAAAATCCAGAATAAAATTATGTATAACATACTGTCTTCTAAATTTGTATCCTAATTTTTTATTTTTAATACATGTCCATAAAATGGCTTCTGCAGGAGTTAAATTTTGTCGTAGTTCTTTAGCAAATTTTTTCATTATTTAATTTTAAAACAAAAGTATAATTTTAAATTTAAAAATAAATATAAAAATAAAATTAAATATTACACCCCCACTCCGACTTACAGCCACCTCGCCCCAGCGGGGCAAGGAGTTACGTACACTCCCATTAAAAAAACAGCTTCGCTATTTTTAAAAAATTACGGCAGTAATATTAAAAACCGTGCGTTAGCACTCAACTAACTCCTTGCCCCGCTGGGGCGAGGTTTGATATTAAGAAAAGAGCAAAGCCGTTTGGCTTTGTGATACAATAACTTTAGTTATTATTTAAGCTGGAGTGGGGAAATTGACAACAAACCCATACAAGAAGTTACGTACACTCCCATTAAAAAAACAGCTTCGCTATTTTTAAAAAATTGCGGCAGCAATATTAAAAACCGTGCGTTAGCACTCAACTAACTCCTTGCCCCGCTGGGGCGAGGTGGCTGTAAGCCGGAGTGGGGAAAATAAACAGCTGTCTACAATTTGTAGTCAACTCAAAATTAAACTCAACCCATGACGAATTGTCACGGGTTACAAAACCAACATTTCTAGTAAATAATTAAAACCAACCCCATTTAATTTGGCGCACATGTGTGCCAAATTTTAAAAATGCTCCAAATCTAAAAACCTTATATCTTTCAAGATATTCTTTGCGTTTTCTTTGCGTGATTTACCCTTTGCGAACTTTGCGTGAAACAACATTCCCCTACTCTTTTTTTACCCTATGGCACACATTTTTTTTCCATGTTAAAAACTTGTTGAATAGTATAAGTGTATCTGCAACAGTTTTCCTAGGATAATTACTAAATTTATTGCCATTCAAAAAAACAATTATGGCATTTTTTCAAAATTCGGTAGTCCAAAAATATATCAAAACATTAAACGAAGCGGAAGTAACGCAAGCGTATCAAAAATTTACAAGTCATTTCCATAACCCAACCATTCAGCAAAACATCCGCGAAGCCAAGGAAGAGCAGTATCAGGAAGGATTTATGCGCGAGTTATTTGTGGATGTTTTAGGTTACACTTTAAATCCGCAACCCAACTACAATTTAACCACCGAGTTAAAAAACGAAAAAGGTAGCAAAAAAGCCGATGGCGCAATTTTATTAAACGATAAAGCTTTGGCGGTTATCGAGCTTAAAGGAACCGACACCAAAGATTTGGATAAAATAAACACCCAAGCTTTTAATTACAAAAACAACCAAACAGGTTGTGTATATGTAATTACTTCTAACTTCGAAAAACTTCGTTTTTTTATTCACGATTCTGTAAACCACCTAGAGTTTAACCTTTTTACCCTAAACCTCAATCAGTTTAAATTATTATACCTGTGTATGCAGGCAAATAATTTATTGCATGGTATTCCTTTAAAAATTAAAGAGGAAAGTGTTGTAGAGGAAGATAAAATCACCAAACAATTGTACAAGGATTACGCGAGTTTCCGTACAGATTTATGGCAAAATTTGGTTAAAAAAAATCCGCAACTAAACCAATTGTTGTTGTTTAAAAAAACGCAAAAGTTACTGGACAGGTTTTTATTTATATTTTTTGCCGAAGATGGTGGTTTGTTACCGCCAAACTCTATCGACAGAATTATAAAACGTTGGAAAACTTTAAAAAACGAAGATGCTTACAAACCTTTGTACGATATTTTTAAACAGTATTTTGGCTATATCAATACTGGGCGCAAAGGTCAAACCCCGCAAGATGATATTTTTGCCTACAACGGTGGTTTGTTTTTACCCGATGAAATTTTGGATGTGGTGGAATTGGAGGACGATATTTTATATCCTTATGTGCTAAAGTTAACCAAATACGATTTCCAAAGTGAGGTGGATGTAAATATCCTCGGACATATTTTCGAAAATTCCTTAAACGAAATCGAAAACATTACCGCGCAACTAGAGGGGCAAGAACTGGATAAAAGCAAAACCAAACGTAAAAAGGACGGTGTTTTTTACACGCCTAAATACATTACCAAGTACATTGTAGAAAATACCGTGGGGAAATTGTGCGAGGAAAAAAAGCAAGAATTGGCTATTGTGGACGAGGAATATGCCAAGGGGCGAAAAAATCGTAAAAAGGAAGTGGTTAACACCCTCGACCATAATTTGCAGGCTTACCGCAATTGGTTGTTGGATATTAGCATTTGTGATCCTGCCTGTGGCTCGGGCGCATTTTTAAACCAAGCATTGGATTTTTTAATGCAGGAGCATAAATACATCGACGAGTTAGAGTCGCAGTTATTAGGGCACACCTTCGAGTTTCCAGGAGTAGAAAACCACATCCTCGAAAAAAACATTTACGGCGTAGATATCAACGAAGAAAGTATAGAAATCGCCAAACTTTCCCTATGGCTCCGCACCGCCCAACGCGGCAGAAAACTAACCTCCCTAAACAAAAACATAAAATGCGGAAATTCCCTCATCGACGACCCCGAAGTTGCCGGCGAAAAAGCTTTCAACTGGCAACAAGAATTCCCCCAAGTTTTCGAAAAAGGCGGTTTTGATGTGGTGATTGGTAATCCTCCTTATGTACAAATTCAAACTTTAGGACAAATCGCACTTGATTTAGAAAAAAAGGGATATAAAACTTTTGAGAAAACAGGGGATTTGTATTGTGTTTTTTATGAATTAGGTTGTGAAA
>JBEEPA010000258.1:0-5354 GCA_041191385.1 Bacteroidota bacterium
ATACCTAAATTAAATTCACCTAATAATTGACCTAATCTAATTGGTTTTCCCATATTTAATCTTTTTTGATGTAGGCAACTCCATTAGTACCTACCGCTTAACAAATTTATCAAACCACTGATTAAAAAATAATTTTTTTGATTATTTTTTTTAATCTGATTTGCAATCTAACCCACTGCTCATGAAAAACTAACATACAATTAACCCTTGTATGAAACAAGGGTTAAAATGCTAATCTTCATCGCTAAATTCTTCTCTTAATACTTCTAAAACATCATCAATTGTTTCCTCTTCTAAATCCGTTCTGCTCAATAATTCTTTTTTAGATAATTCTAATACACTTTTTGCAGTATCTAAACCAACAGCTTTAAACTGTTCGATTACCCATGCATCAATTTCATCAGAGAATTCATCTAAATTAACGTCATCAATTTCTTCCTCATTATCACGATAAACATCAATATCAAAACCAGTTAATTTACTTGCTAGTTTAATATTATGTCCACCTTTACCAATAGCTAAAGATACTTGATCAGGTTTTAAAAACACCTCGGCTTTGTTATCAGCTAAAATTTTTATTGATGTAATTTTTGCTGGACTTAAAGCACGAGAAATATATACTGATGGATTATCAGAATAATTGATAACATCAATATTTTCGTTACCCAATTCGCGAACTACACCATGTATTCTAGAACCTTTCATACCAACACAAGCACCAACAGGATCAATTCTTTCATCGTAAGATTCAACTGCTACTTTAGCCCTTTCACCAGGAACACGAACAATTTTTTTGATAGTAATTAAACCATCAAAAACTTCTGGAACTTCTGCTTCAAATAATCTTTCTAAGAAAACTGGAGAAGTACGAGATAAAATAATTTGAGGATTGTTGTTACGCATATCCACTTTTAATACCACAGCTTTAACAGTATCTCCTTTTTTGAAATAATCAGAAGGAATTTGTTCGTTTTTAGGTAAAATCAATTCGTTTTCTTCATCATCTAAAATCATGATTTCACGTTTCCAAACTTGATAAACCTCACCTGTAACAACGTTACCCACTTTGTTACTATATTTTTGGTATAAATCATCTTTTTCTAAATCTAATACCTTAGAGATTAAGTTTTGACGAACAGCTAAAACCGCTCTTCTACCAAAATCTAACAGTTTAACTTCTTCTGAAACCTCCTCACCAACTTCAAAATCAGGTTCAATTTTTATAGCATCAGAGTAAGCAATTTCGGTATTATCATCTTCAACCTCACCATCTTCTACAATAATTCGGTTTCTCCAAACCTCTAAATCACCTTTATCAATATTAATAATAATATCAAAATTATCATCCGATCCATATTTTTTGATAATCATACTACGGAATACATCCTCAAGTATGCGCATCATTTTTTCTCTGTCGATGTTTTTAAACTCTTTAAATTCCTGAAAGGACTCAATTAATCCTAAAGTTTCCATAAGCCAAATTAATTAAAGGAAATTACTTTTTTTGTTTCTTTGATTTTATTGTTATTTGTATCACTGTTAAAGAAATACGATTCTATTTTTGTTACTAATTCTTTCTTTTTTTTACCCTCAATTTTTTCTTTCACCTGATATTCTATCACCAACTTTTCTTCGTCCACTTCTTTTAAAATTCCTTCATGCTTTTTTCCGTCGTAGGTAAGTATTTTAACCGATTTATTAAGATTTTTTATATACTGTTCTTTAACTTTAAAAGGTGATGTCATTCCCGCTGATGAAACCTGTAATTCAAAATCTTGAACCTCTCTATCCAACTTAGATTCGATAAATTTACTCAATAAAACACATTGTTCTATATCAATCATCCCTTGAAATTTATCAATATACACAGCAATTTTACCCGCAGGAGAAACACTTAAATCAACTAAGAATAAATCGGCATTTTGCTCGAGATATTCTTGTGTAATGTTACTAATTAAATCTTTTGTTATCAAGGTATAAAAAATAAAAATGGGGACTCTTGCCCCCTCACATTCAAAACAAATACAGCACAAAAGTACAATATAACTTAATAGCTTACAAACTTTTTTGGAATTTATTTTTTGTTTTTTTTAAAATAGATTGGAAAAATAACATAACAAACAATGTAATCCCCAGTAAAACCGATATCATTGCAATTATATTTACATTTAAAAAATACGCTAGAAAATAACCTAAAACCACAGAAGTTATTGAAATAAATAGCGTTAAAATGAAAAACAAATTTAGCTTTTTAGTTAAAACATAATCAATAGATGCTGGTATAACAGTTAAACTAATTATCATAATTGCTCCTACAGATTGAAATGCTACAACTGTATTTATGGTAATTATACTTAAAATAAAAAAAGTACTTTGTAAAACCTTAATTCCGATTGATTTTGCCATTTGATTATCAAAACTAATCAATAACCATAATTTTTTACACCCTATTATTACTATTAAGTTCAAAACTGTTAACAGTATTAAAACTATTGTTAAATAAGGTATTTTTACTTCATTAATCCAAAAACCTTCCCCATAAGGCAAATAACTTATTTCGCCAAACAATATACTTTCTACATCAAAAGGTGCATTTTTAAACCGAAAACTCAACAACACTACTCCTACAGCAAACAAAAAAGTATATACCACACCAATAAAAGCATCTTTGCTTACATTATTTTTTTCACTGAAATAATGTATTGACAAAACTGCTAAAACACCTAAAAAACAAGCTAAAAGAATTGTGTAAAATGAATTATCAAAATTAAAAATTACAAAACTTATTACAATTGCAGGTAAAATTGCATGCGCTATTGCATCAATTAGCATACTCATTTTGTTTAAAACTAAAAAACTTCCTAATGATGCTGCATTTATAGCAATAAGTATTACGGAAAACAATAATATAGCGTGATATGCTAGCATTTTTTTAATTTTGATAAAATGAATATCCTTTATTACTTTTCTTTTTAAAAAACTTTTTTTTAGATAAAATAATTGATAAAAAAGCAATTACACTTAAAACAATTACTATTGATGGACCAGTAGGAAAAAAAGGGAAAATAAATGAAATTACTACTCCTAATAAGGTTGAAATAGAGGAAAAAATTGCCGCCCACAATAAAACTAACTGCAACTTATTTTGCCAAAGTAAGGCGGATGTAGCCGGACTAACTAACAAAGCCGACATTAAAACCACACCAACTGTTTGAACTCCTATTGCTGTAATTAAAATTATACAAAAAGTTAAAATACTTTGTAAAAAATTTATAGGTAAACCTATTGTTGAAGCAAAAGTTTTATCGAATAAATAAATTTTTAAACTTCTAAAAGTTAAACCAATAATTGATAAAACGATTAATAAAACATATAAATAAACCAAAACATCTTTGCTTAATAATGCACTTGCTTTACCGAATAAAAAATCACTTAATCCTGTTTGATTATGATTATCGGAATTTTGAATAAAATTTAAAAGGAGTACTCCAAACGAAAAAAAAACACTCGACACAATTGCTATTGCCGAATCTGTTTTGATTTTACTTTTTTGACTAATATAATTTATTGCCAAAACAGATAAGAAACCTGATAACAATCCTCCAATTATTAAATAAACTGGATTTTTTGTTCCAGAAAATATAAAACCCAAACAAACTCCAGGTAAAATACTATGGGAAATTGCATCAACAATTAATGCTCTATGACTTAAAACAGTTAAAACTCCTACTAATCCAGATGCAATACCCAAAAATAATGTGCCAAATATTACAATATTTAAAGACGTATCTTTAAATGAAAAAAATAAATAAAATCTTGTAAATACTCCATTTTATTTACATGATTAAGTTTTGAGATTTATTTACCAATTGATTGATTTTAGATAACACCGAAAAAGCCTCACCATATGTATTTTGCAAATTTTGTAAAGAAAAAACCGATGAAATAGGTCCAGATGCAACAATTTTTCGATTAATAAATATTACCCAATCAAAATACTCAACCGAAGATTGCAAATCGTGATGAACTACAAAAATAGATTTTCCTTCCATTTTCATTTGATTTAATATTTCCATTATTTCTTTTTCGGATGTTGCATCAATACCAACCAATGGTTCATCAAAAAAATAAACTTCTGCTTCTTGAGCCAATGCTCGTGCAATAAAAATACGTTGTTTTTCGCCTCCACTTAACTCGGAAATATGTTTATCAGCAAAATTTAACATATTCACCTTTTCCAAACAATTTAACGCTTGTTGTTTATCTAAATCAGTTATTTTTTTATACCAAGGCAATTTAACATATCTACCCATTAAAACTAAATCGAGAACAGAAATAGGAAAATTCCAATCTACAGAGTCTCTTTGTGGAATAAAAGCAACTTGTTTCCTTATGGTTTTTAAACTTTCGCCTTTAATTTTAACTTCGCCTTCAATTTTTGGTATTAAGTGCATAATTGCATTTAATAAAGTAGATTTTCCTGCTCCGTTAGGCCCAATAATACCCACTAAATTACCCGAAGGAATACTTAAATTTACATTTTGTAAAACTACATTATTTTGGTAAGCAACTGTTAAATCCTTAATTTGAAGAACAGTATTTTCCATACAAAATTTACTTTAAAGCTTCGTAAATTACCAAAGCATTGTATTTTTGCATACCAATATAATTACCTTGTGGCGTGTTAATTTCTCCAAAAGAATCGCTATACAATGGCTTACCAATTTTAACTTGCCAATTATTAAATGAACAAGCTTCTACTAAAGATTCAATATTTTTAGCATTAACAGCATGTTCGATAAAAACAGCTGGTATTTTATTTTCTACAATAAAATCCACTAAGTTTTTTTTATCTTTTAAGCTAGATTCGGACAAAGTACTTACCCCTTGTAAACTTTTAACTTCAAAATTAAATCGTTTACCAAAATAAGAAAAAGCATTATGAGCAGTAATTAAAACTCTTTTTTCTTTAGGTATTAACTGAACTAAACTATCCATGTATTCAAAAGCGTTTTGTAATTCGTTTAGGTATAAATTTGTTTTTTGCTCTATTGAATCTTTGTCGTTTGGAAATGCTAAAACAAATTGTTTAGATAAATATTTCACCCCATCCATCATCATTTTAATATCCATCCAAATATGTGGATCAAACTTTGTTTTTTCTGTATTTAAAGTAATTAAATCATTAGTTAAAACACCATCGCTAATAGAAATCACTGGTTTTTTTTTTGCAAATTCATTAAAAACTGGCTCTAATTTTTGTTCGATATTTAATCCGCTTAAACCAAATGCTGATGCAGAAACTAATAAATCGTTATCTTTTGCAGTAGATTTATAGGAATGTGGATCAACTC
>JBEEPA010000259.1:0-4547 GCA_041191385.1 Bacteroidota bacterium
TTAAGTATTGTTAAAGAATTAGTTTTACTATTAAATGGAAATATTCAAATCCAAAGTGATATCAATCAAGGAACAACCTTTACAGTTATTTTACCTTTAAATCCCGAAGATAAAGTCGAAAAAATTACAATTAAAGATGAAAAATCTGATGAAATTATTCAACAAAAAACCGAAAACAATACAACTAAAATATCTATCCAACCTGAGATAATTAATCAACTAAAAAATAAAAAAGTGTTGTTAATTCATAAAGATATTTTAACAGCGTTTGATTTTGTAAACATTTTAAATTCAAATAAAATTGAGGTTTATTTAGCTACTGATGAATACGAAATTGATGAAATAGTAAATGTTCAAAAAATTGATACTAAACTACAATATATCGAAAATAAATGGGTAATTACAGAATTAAATGCATAAAAAAAGCAGCTCGTTGAGCTGCTTTTCAATTAAATATTTACTTTTTGTTATAAAGTTACATTATAAACTTTGTCTCCTACAGTAATAGTTACATTATTATCACAAGTACCCGAACCATAATTTACCACTCTTTTTTCTACACCTGTTGGCGCTACTTCTAAAACACCGGATACTATATAATCACAATTTCTTTTTATTACTAATGGAGTAGTTATCGTAACAGTATAAGGTTTACCAAATAAATCTACACCTTCTGCTTCACCTGTTGTTGAAATATCAAAACTAGGTAAATTAACAGAGACATTTCTTTCACTTTCCCAAGTAAAATAAGTATTATTTGGACCAGTTACTTTACCATTTTCTACTTTAACGTCATATTCCCAAGTTCCACTTAACCATGTTCCTGTAAATCCTTTTACAGTTCTGGTTAAAGTTCCTTCAATTTTAAATCCATTTACTTCATAATTTTCTAAAGTTACTGTTGTTACTGTTCCTGTAGCATTAAATTTACCGTTTTTAGAAATTATAATTTTTCCTTTTCTTGTTACACCATCTTGAATACAAGCTGTTCCAAAATCAATAGTCATTGTTGCTACATAAGTTGGTTTTTCGCTATTATCAGCTGTATAATTAATCGTTGGACATGTACCAATTAAAGTAAGTTTTTGTTTAACATCCCCATTCATATCTTTTTCAATATTAATTACCTCTGCACTTACTGCATCATCTATTAAATTATAAGTTAATTGTGCTTGGTTATTGTTTTTGGATGAAACCTGACTAGATTCACTTAATTCGTTTTTTACTTCTTCTTTTTTACACGCTGTAAATAACAATCCTGTAAAAGCGGCTACTAATAATGATTTTTTTAACATAAGATTAATTTTTAGTGTTTGAACAATAATTTAACGTTATTTTTTAAAAAGGTTGCTTTATTGTTTTAATTCAATTAAAAAATCATGAACCTTTTTTCCAAAGTCGTTCCAAGATTTATCTTTATGATTTTTTTGCATATTTTCCCTAAAATATTTGTATTTATTCAACATCATTATCAATCCTTCAGTTAAAGATTTTTCATGGATATTTTCACAGGTCCAACCGTTAAAATCATGAATAATTTCATTAGGCAACTCGCCAACAGGGTTTACCAAAATTGGTAAATTAAAATGATGGGCAATAGCGCTAATTCCACTTTGTGTTGCAGTTATATATGGCAAAACTAAAAAATCAGCCGAACTAAAAATTATTTGAACGTTTTCGTCTGATATAAAACCATCTAATCTTGTATAATTTTGTGCTTTTATAAAATTATCCATAATTATGTTTTCATAAACACTAAAATCCTCGTAACTTTCACCAGCAATTACTAAATGAGCTTTATCTTGTATTTTAGCAAATGATTGTAACAACATAGCTAAGCCCTTATATTTTCTAATAAATCCAAAAAACAAAATTATAGGTTTATCCAAAGGCAAATTTAATTTTTGTTTACTTTCATGTTTATCCAATTCTTCACCAAATTGATTATAAATTGGATGGTACAATTGAATGTATTTTGCGTTGGGTTTTAAGGATAATAATTGTTTACTTACCGTTTCACTTAAAGTGATAAAAGCATCGTAATTATTCAAAAAATATTTATTTAAATATTTATCCCAAAATTTAGGCTCATGAGGTATCACATTGTGTAAAACGGCTACTTTAATTACTTTACTTGGTATTTTTTTTGCTACATAACCTAAACTTGGAGAAAAAAATGGCATCCAATAGGCAGTAATAAAAAAATCGAAATTTGATGAGTTTATATCTTTAGTACTTTTTATAATTGCTTTTGGTGAATAAGGAATAAATAATGCATGTTCAATTTTATCAAATTCATCCACTAATTGAGATTTTCCTGGAAATAATATTTTTGGATATTGATTTTTGAAATTTATTTTTTCAATTTCAAAATATTTATCCAATTCCTTAACTAACAAATCGTTAAATTGTGCTATACCTCCTCTGTAAGGATGAAATACTGATAAATATTTTATTTTGAATAAACTCATTTAAAAAATAGGTAAAACAAATATAAAAAAAATGGTCGGATAAATCCGACCATCAAATATTTTACTGAACTTAAATATTATAAGTGCATAAATTCTTTTTTCTTCATTAATTGCTCTTCAGTTTCTCTGTGATTTTCATCATCAACACAACAATCTACAGGACAAACTGCAGCACATTGAGGCTCATCATGAAAACCTACACACTCAGTACATTTATCCGTTACTATATAATAAAAATCATCTTGCTTAGGTGCTTGTGGGCTATTAGAATCATAAGTATTTCCCATTGGAGTTGTTTGAGTTCCTGATAATGAAGTACCATCTGATAATCTCCATTCTACACCACCTTCATAAATTGCATTATTTGGACATTCTGGTTCACATGCACCACAATTTATACACTCATCAGTTATTTTAATTGCCATTTTATTTCAATTTTATTTGTTAATACAACAAAAATATAAATCCATTCTCATTACACCAAGTTTTTGAGCATAATATTTATTTATATTAACATTTGCAATAGCATAAAAATGGTATTTTACTTTTTTTGCGTTTTATTATCCTTATTTTTATACGGACAATGTTTACATCCATTGTTACAACAAAAACCTCTTCGTAAATGATATTGTTCTGTAAATACTCTATATCCTTGATCATTCCAGTAAAAATCACCGGGTAAAAACTTATCACTTTTCCACTCGCTCATAATGGTATTATTTTATAAAATAAACAGTAATTTTACGTTATGAATTTTTGGGATACAAATATAACCATACAAAACATACCTCATCCATTAGCAATAAAAAATAATGTTATTTGGGATATTCAACGTGAAGATATAAATCATCCATTTATTTCAGGTAATAAATTTCGTAAACTAAAATACAATATTCAACATTGTATCAATCAAAACATTACTCATACTGCAACTTTTGGTGGTCCGCACAGTAATCATATTGCAGCATTTGCTTATGCTTGTAATAAATTCAATATTAAATGTACAGGTTTAATAAATGGTAATCATTTAAAATACAACACTCCTACTCTACAATTTGCAAAAGAAATGGGAATGGAATTATTTTTTTTATCATCTTCGGATTATAAAAATAAAATTATACCCTTTGAATATGAAAGTTATTTTATTGTACCAGAAGGTGGAGCAAACAGCTTTGGTTTACAAGGAACCCGAGAAATTTTAAATCACGAACATTCGTATGATTATATTTTCACACCATTGGGCACAGGAAATACATTAACCGGATTAATTTTAGGTAGTAAACCTTCTGAGAAAATTATTGGAATTAGTAGCCTCAAAGGTGCCGAAAATATCAAATTTGATGTATTAAAAAACCTACAAATTCATAATTATAAATTAAATAATTGGGAAATATTAAACAACTACCACTTAGGTGGTTATGCTAAATTTAATCCTGAAATTGTTAGGATTTATAGTTATTATCTTGAAAATTTCAAAATTGAACTTGATCCCATTTACACAAGCAAAATGATTTTTGGAATTGAAGATTTATTACAAAAAAACGAATTGAAAAATTGTAAAATTTTATGCATACACACAGGAGGCTTACAAGGTATTCCTGGATTTATAAATAGATACCAAAAACAATGGCATGAAACTAAAGATAAATTAAAATTAGCTAATGTGGTACCTAATTAATTAGTTTTAATTAATTAGTTTTAATTAATTAGTTTAATATATAAATATATTTTAGATTTTATAAAATTTTGAATACCTTAGCTTTTGATTTTGGTTCTTCAAGATGCTAATCTTAAAGATTAAAAGGGAATCAGGTGAAAAACCTGAATAGTTCCCGCTGCTGTGAGTATCGATAAGCGATAATTTTTACACCACTGTTTTAAATAATGGGAAGGTAATTATCAGGATACGAGTCAGAAAACCTGCCAATTTCATATAACTCATTTTGCTTTCGGGATAGAGGCTTAGAGAAAATATACAAAAAACCTATTTCATTAGGATGATTTTGTATTTAATCTCTTTTTTTCCTGTAGCAATAATATTATTGAATTTGAAAACAGGAATACTTTTTATTTCTA
>JBEEPA010000260.1:0-9255 GCA_041191385.1 Bacteroidota bacterium
TACCTAATGGTAAAAATGCGGTTTTGGTTAAACATCACCCGTTTTCACTACATCATTTCTTTTTACCTTAATTGACCCTAAATTAGAATATAAAGTAAAATAATCCCCATGTTGAACCAAAACCGCATTTTTACCATTAGGTAAGGCAATAACAGCAGATACACTTCCATTAAAAACACACTTAACATTGCTATTCCTTGTTGTTAAAATATTTATTCCGTTATTAATAATTTCTAAATCATATAATGGATGTTTAGAGTTTCCAAAATGTACAGAAACCGTAGCTTTATCAACTGGCCAAGGCAAACTTCCTTTATTTGCCATAAAATTATCCGATAACAATTTAGCTTCAGGTGTTTGTTTATAAACATCATCAATCTTTTTTGGAGCCGGAGGAGGCGTTTTTCCTTCTTTTATAGCTTTTTCTCTAGCTAATCTATCTGCCTCTTCTTTTTTCTTTCTTGCTTCTTCAGCTTTTCTTTGTGCCTCTTCAATTTCACGCTGAATAATGCGTTTAATTTCTTCGTTTAATTTTTGATCTTCTTTTTGTTTAGCTAAAATATCTGCTTTTATCTTTTTTTCATTTTGCTGAATTTCTTGGTACAAATGTTTTAAATTTTCTTCTTCTTTTTGCAAAGCAGCTTTTTCCAGATTTTTAACTTCTATTAAAACAACCTTATCTTTTTTCTTATTTTCTAAAACTGCTATTTGCTCTCGTATTCTAACTGATGCATCTTCAATTTGTTTAACTTGATGTTCTCTAAATTCGCCAATTTCATTGATATATTTTATACGTTTATATGCCTGATTAAAATCGTTAGAGCTAAAAATGAAAATTAATTTATCTGTTGCGTTACGATTTTTATACGCATGTACCACCATTTTTTTGTACTGATCTCTTAAAGTATTTAATTGATAACTTAACGAATCTACAACAGTTTTTTGATATATAATCTGCTGATCTAAAACACCTACTTGATTAGAAATAGACTGTATTAACTCCTCACGTGCCCCAATTTTCTTTTGTGAAATAATGATTTGGATATCAGTTTTTTTCTTATCCACATCAATATCATGTAAAATAGAATTCAGCTTTATAATTTCGTTTCTAATTTGATTTTGCTGTTTTTTTAAAGCGGCCGAAGATTGAGCCTGAACTAGAAAAGGAAAAACCAAAAAATTTAACAACAATACTTTAATCCATTCGCTCATAATCCTTTGGTATACTAAAAGGTAAATTGATATCTTTTTTAATATCAATATCCTTGTAAACAATTTGTCCTTTAATTTTTTCGGTATTTTGATTAAAAATTTTAAAATTAATTTTTTTGTTCATCCAATAACCCATTGTGGAATCTGGCTGTTCATAATTTATATCAATTTCTTGATTTTTAGATGTTTGTATAAATTTAGCATGCGTTAAAAACAATTTATTACAATTAATCCAATGTGCATGTTTTAAGGATTTTGTAGTGTCCGCTGGTACATTCCCCCCCCAATCCTTATTATCAATATTACTAACCACATAATTTACATCTTGTTTCCAAAAAAACTTTTGATCTTTTAATAATGGCATAGAACTTAATAACATACTTTGTATAGATTTAAAATCTAATTCTGCCCCAATAAAATTTGCAATATTTTTAATATCTGTGTTTAAAAACTTTTTATGAATAATATCTAATAACATTAAGGAATCCGGAGTGATTAAAACTTTTGCAACAGTAATTCCTGCTTTTTTAAACGACATCCATAATTTTTCATTTTTAACCAACCTTATTTGCAAGTTTAAGCTTACATCTTCGTTATCTGATTGAAAAGTAAATTCGCTTTGAATTTTATAATATTCGTGAAAATTTGCTTCATTTTTTTGTATAATCGGGAAAATCTCTGGAACCGAATCTTTTTTTACCTCACAAGTATTATATGTATCTGCTTCATAAACAACAGATTTTTGCTTTGTTTTACAGGCAAAAAAACTGTTAAACAGCAACACTAATACAATAATTTTAAAGCTTAATTTTCCCTTCATTTATTATCAAAATTATGTAATATCTTACTTAAATGCAAGTATACGATATAGTTTTCATACTTAAAATAAACACTATAAAATTTACTTTTTAATTTTTTGTTTATAAGTTTCAGCTTCTTGCTTTTTTCCTAACTTTAAATATGTTTCAGCAATATGTTCGTAAATTTCATTGTTTGGTTCATTTAACAACTGCTCAGCATCCAACAAATATTTTATAGCTTTATTATAATCCCCTTTTTGGTATAAAATCCACCCATAAGTATCCAAATACGAAGGATTTTTAGGATCCCTTTTTAAAGCTCTTTCCGCCAATTGCAAAGCGTATTCCAATTTTTCGTTGCGCAAAGATAAATAATAAGCATGATTATTTAAAGCCAAGGCGTTTGTTGGTTCAATGTCCAATAACTGTTCAAAATACATATCGCTTTTAGAGTAATTTTTCATTTTATGATTTAAATCCCCTAAAGCATTTAAAAAATTAATTTTTAATGGTGAATTTTCGAAAATCATAGATAAACCATTTTCGTATGCATCAACTGCTTGAGTTAGCTTATTTTGATTTTCTTTAGCTAATGCTTTATAAAAAAACAATTCTGGTTGAGTTGGAAAATACTCGATAGCTTCTGTTGAGTGATTTTCCATATCGACATAATCTTTTAAACTCAAATCAATAGAAATTAAAGTTTCCCACATTTCTAATACATTTTTTTTATCGTTTAATGCAATAATTAAATGTTTTTTTGCCTTGGGTAAATCTTTTACTTTTAAATAATGTGTAGATAAATACTTATTTGGCTTAAATCCCTCCTGATGAACAGTTACAAAATCGTTTAAAAGCTTTTTAAACAAATGTAATTTAGAGGTGTCTTTTGAAGCATATTTATAAAACTCATCCAAAATTTGCATTTTGGGTTGTAAGGAAAACTCTTGATTTTTTATAGCAATAGTATAATAAAAAGCGGCAGAATCTGCTTGAGGTTTTTGAAAAAATAAATCTCCCATGCCAAATGCTAAATCTGGTTGATTTGGCATAACTTTAAAACCTTCCATTAAAACTTCTTTAGCTTTTATATCATTATTTTTTTGATAATAAAAGTTTGCTTTGTCAACATAAAAGCTAGCTTTTAAAGGGAATTCTTTAAGTAATTTGTCAATTTCTTTTAATGCTTTTTCTGGTTCACCAAACTCTTTATAAATCAAAAATTTATTATGATTTACTTTTTCATGAACCCCAAATTGTTTCTCAATTTTATCATAAATATCTAAAGTTTTTGTTGTTTGTTTACTCGATAAATAATAATCCGCTAAACCTAACTTATAATTAATTTCATTGGGAAAATATTTAATTAAATCCAAAAAAGCCAATTCTACTTTAGTCCAATCTTTAGCTTGTTTAGCAATTTCAATTTTTTGCAGTAAATACCATTTATTATTAGGCACCAAATTTAACGCTTCTTGGATGTGATAAGATGCTTTGTTTAAATTTGATTGTGTTAAATAAAGATTAGCTAACTCAAAATGCACGGCATCTTTTGCACCAGGCATTTTTAAACACTCGTTAAACTTATGTATAGCTAAATTTGGATCGTTTTTAATTTTGGCACTAATTGCTTCAAAAAAAACATCTTGTGCTTCAATAGTATATTTTTGTTCAGTTTTTAACAAGGATTCGTTTCCTTTTTGCTTGGATTTACAAGCAAAAAGGAAAACAAAAACTGTACTAAAAACAATATATCTACGCATTAAAATTTACAGGATTTCTGTTGTAAAATCTCCAATACTTAGCTCGCGAGATTTACCTTTTAAAACCACATTTTTACCAATCATAGAATCTGCAATAATTTGATTTTCAATATGAGTTTCTTCATAAACAATACTGTTTTTAACAACAGAGTCTACTACCTTACAATTTTGTGCAATAGAAACATGAGGACCAACAACACTATTTTTGATTGTTACATTATTACCAATCAAACAAGGCTCAATTATCACGCTATTTTCTAAAACCACACCATCACCGCGCATTTTTTCTTTATTTTTAATAAACTCCAAAACACGTTGATTACTATAAACTGTAGCTTTATAATTCCCACAATCTAACCATTCTTTAACTTCACCCGGAACAAATTTCACACCTTTTTGTTTTAAATTTTCTAAGGCATTAGTTAACTGATATTCACCCTTATCTTTAATATCATTATCAATTAAATACTGCAACTCGGTTTTTAATCTAGCACCATCTTTAATATAATAAATACCAATAATTGCTAGGTTACTAACCAAAGTAGTAGGTTTTTCAACAAATTCGGTAATTTCGTTTTGAGCATTTAATTTCACAACACCAAAAGCAGAAGGGTCTTCAACTTGTTGAACCCAAATAATTCCATCTTTGGTATCATCTAAAATAAAATCGGCTCTAAACAAGGTATCTGCAAAAGCAATAACAACTCTACCATCTAAAGCATGTTGCGCACATAAAATAGCATGCGCAGTGCCTAAAGCTTCTTCTTGGTAACAAATACTTCCTTTTGCACCTAAATTCTCTGCAATTTTAATCAAATCAGCCTCCACTTTTTTTCCAAAAGTTGGTGCTATAATAAATGCAATTTCTTCTATTTTTTCGTTACAAACACCAGCAATATCTTCTACCAAACGATGAACTATGGTTTTTCCGGCAACTGGAATTAAAGGTTTAGGAACAACTAAAGTGTGAGGGCGCATTCTTTTGCCCATACCTGCCATAGGAACAATAATTTTCATACTTTTTTATTTAATTTATAATTTATTTACCTGTACTTCCAAAACCACCTTCACCTCGAGTAGTTTCGTTTAACACTTCCACTTCCTCGAAACGAACTTTTTCGTATTTTGTTATCACCAATTGAGCAATTCTTTCACCATCTTTAATCACAAAATTTTCATTAGAAAGGTTAACCAATATCACACCTATTTCTCCACGATAATCAGCATCTATAGTACCAGGCGAATTTAACACAGTAACACCATTTTTTAAAGCCAATCCACTTCGGGGCCTAACTTGTGCCTCGTAACCTTCTGGTAATGCTATTTTTATCCCTGTTGGCACCAAAACTCTTTGTAATGGTAACAAAGTGATTTCTGCATTAATGTTTGCTTTCAAATCCACGCCCGCCGAATTTTCGGTTTGATAATTAGGAATAGGGTGTTTGGATTGATTAATTACTTTTATTGTAGTCATAAAAAATACTATATAAACAAAAGTAAAAAAATTAGTTTAATTACATTTATTTTTTTTTAGATAAGTGTTATAATTTAGTACTTTTGTGCTTATGACCAATCAAGAATTAATAAAACAAAAACGATACGATAAAGCCTATTTGAGGTTAGCATTGGAGTGGGCTAAATTAAGCTATTGCGAGCGTAAAAAAGTAGGGGCGTTAATTGTTAAAAACGGAACTATTATAGCAGATGGATACAATGGGACACCATCTGGATTTGATAATTGTTGTGAAGATAAACAAGGTAATACACATTGGTATGTACTTCATGCAGAAGCAAATGCAATTTTAAAATTATCAAAATCCAACAATAGTGGCGATGGAGCTACGTTGTATATTACTTTAAGTCCGTGTAAAGATTGTAGTAAGTTAATTTTACAAAGTGGGATTAAACGTGTAGTTTATTGCACCGAATATAAAGATACAGAAGGTGTTGATTTTTTAAAAAATTCGGGAATCGAAGTAGTATTTTTTAACGAAGAATTAAATTAATTTTTGTGGACAAACGAACCCATAATGCTTTATTACCTCTAGTTGCTGCTATAGCTTTAGCATTTGGGATATTTATCTCCAAATATATTTACACAAATGAAGGTAAAAATTTCTCTGTAGATTTTATTTCCTCCTCTTCTACCCAAAAGATTCAAAGAATATTAGATGTAGTGCGCAACCATTATGTGGATAGTATTGATTATGCCCATATCGAAAATGAAATTATTGGAACTGTTTTATCTCACTTAGATCCTCATTCTACTTACTTATCCCCATACGAAATGATGGTTGAACGAGATAGAATGGAAGGTGAATTTGGTGGAATTGGCATTAAATTTAAAGTTGTTAAGGATACTTTATTAATTGTAAAAGTTTTTGAAAATGCGCCCGGGGCTAAAGCGGGATTATTGCCAGGCGATAAAATAATTTCAGTTAATAAAAAACCATTTGTTGGCGCATCGATAATTAACGAAAAAATTGTAGAAGAATTAAGAGGTGAACCTGGTAGTTACATAAAACTAGAAGTTTTACGCAAGCAAAAAATAGTATCTTTTAATATCAAACGTATTATTATTCCATTGGAAAGTGTTGAAATTGCTGAATTTATTGCACCAAACGTTGCTTATATAAAGATATCTAGATTTTCTAAAAAAACATATGATGAATTTATGGAAGCTACTGAAAAATGGAATGAAAAAGATTTACAAGGAATGATAATTGACTTACGAGGAAATCCTGGAGGAATGTTGGATCAAGTTGCTAAGTTATGCGACGAATTTTTAGAGGAAGGACAATTAATTGTTTATACCAAAGATAAATATGAAAGATCAGAAACAATTGCCACAAAAGATGGAAAGTTTAAAAAAGTACCGCTAGCTATTTTAATAGATGAAGGAAGTGCAAGTGCAAGCGAAGTTTTTTCGGGTGCAATGCAAGATAATGACAGAGCAGTTGTTTTAGGTAGAAGATCTTTTGGTAAAGGTTTAGTGCAACGACCTTTCGAATTAAATGACGGCTCTGTTATGCGTTTAACAATTGCCAGATATTATACTCCTGCGGGAAGATCTATACAACGTCCTTACGAGGAAAACAAAGAGAAATATTACGATAAAATTAACCAAAGACTTTTAACTGGTGAACTTTTTTCCTTGGATAGTATTGTTTTAAATGATTCTTTAAAATACAAAACACCTAAAGGTAAAATTGTATATGGAGGCGGAGGAATTTTACCTGATATTTTTGTTCCAATGGATTCGTTAATCATTGATTCATTACTGATTAAAATTTACCAACAAGCATTAATCGAACGCTTTGTTTTAGATAGTTTACCATTAGTTCATAAAAAACTTTCAAATTCTATTATCGAAGCGTTTACAGAATGTTCTCAAAACAATTGGATGGATATGTTTAAAAGTTATCTAACTGCAAACGGAATTAAATGGAAGAAAAAAACAAATAAAAAAGTTTGGGAGAAATTACAAAATGATATTATAGGTGAGGTTTTAGATAAAAAGTTTGGAGATTTTGGCGCTCTTTACCCAACTTTACATACCGAAAGAATTATACTTGAAGCTCTAAAAAACCTACATGTTAAAACAAAGTAATTTTTTAAAACATACTATAAATTTTATAGTTGTAATACTATTAATTTCTATATCATTAAAAGCTCAAAATCAAAAATTTGCAGTTTATTTTATTGACAAACATGGTGTGGAATTTAACCCTTACACTTATTTTCATCCAGCTGCAATCGAACGACGAATAAATAATGATGTACCTTTGATTGACGAAACAGATTTTCCTCTAAATCAATATTATACAAATACTATAAAAAATTTATGCGATAGCGTTAAAGGAGAAAGTAGATGGCTAAATGCACTATTTATTTATGCCAATCCAAATCAAATTCTACAAATACAATCCTTACCTTTTGTTAAAAACATTCAAGCTTTACAATCACAAGCAAAAGCTGCTCAGCAAAATTATGTTCCTCTTTTAGAAGGCGCCGAACGTTTATTAAAAACACAAACTCAGTTTATGCAAGCTGATGTTTTTGCTCAAAAATCGTTAACCGGTAAAGGAATTAGAATAGCAGTTTTTGATGCTGGATTTCCTAATGTTGACAAAGGTTTTGCTTTTGAACATATAAGAAAACGTAATGGGATTATTGCATGTTATGATTTTGTAAGAAATAAAGAAAACGTTTATCTTTCATCGGATCATGGTACAATGACGCTATCCTGCATTGCTGGAAAAAATGGAGCAGATAATATTGGCTTAGCAATAGATGCCGATTTTTTATTAGCACGAACAGAACGCAGTTTATTTGAACCCATTGGTGAAGAGGAAAACTGGTTAATGGCTGCCGAATGGGCGGATAAAAATGGCGCACATATTATTAACAGTTCATTAGGGTATACAGCACATAGATATTTTCAAAAAAATATGGACGGTAAATTTACGTTGGTTAGCCGAGCGGCTAATATGGCTGCTAAAAAAGGTATTTTGGTTGTAAATGCTGCTGGTAATGAAGGGGATGAACATTGGACAATTATAGGCGCTCCAGCTGATGCGGATAGTGTGTTAACTGTTGGCGGTATTAATCCTTGGACAGGTATACATACCAAATTTTCGTCCTACGGACCCACTTCTGATGGAAGATTAAAACCCAATGTATCTGCCTTAGCTTGGGTAATTGCAGCTAATAAAAAAAATACATTACAAGAAGTACAAGGAACTTCATTTGCATCTCCTCTAACCGCTGGATTTGCTGCTTGTGTATTACAAGAATTTCCTAAAATAAAAGTAATGGATTTATTAAAAAAAATTGAGCAAAGCGGACATTTATATCCTTATTATGATTATGCACACGGTTACGGAATTCCACAAGCTTCTAAAGCTGTAATAGAACAAAATACAATTCCTGCAACATTTATAACTGAAGTTGATAATGGCAAACAAAAAATAAAAATTTTACCCGAATTTTTTACCGAACAAAATTTTATTTACTCGGTAAATTTTAGCAATAATTGGGACGATGATCATGTTAAAGATGAAAATTATTCCTCGGCAGTATCCACTATGGTACTTAAAAAAATACCCAATTATTTTTATTGGCATGTTAGCTCTCCTGATGGAAAAATTGACACTTACGAGGTTTTAATGGTTGAAAACCCTGATATTTTACAAATTCCTCTTCAAAATTATATTGGTAAAACTTTACGTTTCCATTACAAAGGCTATACTTTAATACAAAAAATAGATTAAACAATGATTCGTAATACTATTATTATTTTGAGTTTTTTATTTTCTGTTGAAATTTTTGCTCAAACAATAATTTTAAGAAAAGATGTAGCGGAACAAAATGATAAAACAACAAATAGTACGAAAGGACCAGGTTTGAAATTTTACAACACTGGTTTTGTGCGTTTTGGAATTAATCATACTATTCCAAAAGTGGATTATTTTAAAACC
>JBEEPA010000261.1:0-8773 GCA_041191385.1 Bacteroidota bacterium
GAATTTAAAGTTTTAAGAACCGATTACGTTCCTAAAACAAAATAAAAATACATACCTATTTATAAAAAGCACTCCAATTTGGGGTGCTTTTTAATTTTACACAGCAAAAGTTCACTTTTAATTTAGATAGTACGTTTGAATTCGATATTTTTGCAATTCAAAAAAAATAGTTTACCTGATTTTACAATACAATGGATAAAAATTCGAGATACGATTTACGAGGAGTTTCAGCATCTAAAGACGATGTGCACAATGCAATAAAAAAAGTAGATAAAGGTTTGTTCCCAAAAGCTTTTTGTAAGATAGTTCCTGATTATTTAAGCGGAAACAAAGAGGATTGTGTTATTATGCATGCAGATGGTGCGGGTACAAAATCTTCTTTAGCTTATTTGTATTGGAAAGAAACTGGTGATTTATCTGTATGGAAAGGTATTGCACAGGATGCAATTATTATGAATACAGATGATTTATTGTGTGTTGGCGCTACTCAAAATATATTATTATCCTCTACTATTGGAAGAAATAAAAACTTAGTTCCAGGTGAGGTAATTAGTGCAATTATAAATGGAACAGAGGAAATTTTACAAAACCTACGCGATCATGGCATAGGCATTCATAGTACAGGAGGAGAAACTGCTGATGTGGGTGATTTGGTAAAAACTATCATTGTGGACTCAACAGTTGTTGCTAAAATGAAACGAAGCGATGTAATTAGTAATCACACCATTCAGGATGGCGATGTAATAGTAGGTTTAGCTTCATTTGGAAAAGCAACTTACGAAACAGAATATAATGGTGGAATGGGAAGCAACGGTTTAACCAGCGCGCGTCACGATGTTTTTGGAAAATATTTAGCCGAAAAATATCCTGAGAGTTATGATAATCAAATTCCAAATGAATTAATATACTCGGGTACTAAAAAATTAACAGATATTCACCCAGAATTAGGAATATCTTATGGTAAATTGGTTTTGTCGCCAACCAGAACTTACGCACCCATAATTCAGCAAATTTTAAATAATTATCGTTCGGTTATTCACGGAATGGTTCATTGTAGCGGTGGTGCACAAACCAAAGTTTTACATTTTACAGATAATGTACATATTATCAAAGACAATTTATTTGAAATTCCACCTTTATTTAAAGTAATACAAGAGGAATCCAAAACCGATTGGAAAGAAATGTACAAAGTTTTTAATATGGGACACCGTATGGAAATTTATATTCCACAACAATACGCACAAGATATTATTAATATCAGTAAATCGTTTGGCGTGGATGCGCAAATTGTGGGAAGAGTAGAAAAATATAACGGTAATAAATTAACCATTAAAAGTACATTTGGTACTTACGAATATTAAAAGTTAAATTATGATTGATAAATTAAGAGAGCTTGCTATTAAGTTTGAGGAGATTGGTGAAAAATTAACTTTGCCAGATGTTGTATCGGACCAAAAAAGATATAGAGAATTAAGTAAAGAGTACAAGGATTTAGAGCCAATTGTACAAACCTATCGTACTTTTCAATTGGTGATTGATAATATCGAAAATGCTAAAGATATAATTGCTACTGAAACCGATGCCGAAATGAAAGAAATGGCAAAAGAAGAATTAAACGAACTAATTCAGAAAAAAGCTGTTTTAGAAGAAGAAATCAAAGTACTTTTAATCCCTAAAGATCCCGAAGATAATAAAAATGTTATCATGGAATTACGTGCAGGAACGGGCGGTGATGAGGCATGTATTTTTGTGGAAGATATGTACAGAATGTACACAATGTACTTTAAAGAAAAAGGCTTTCAATACGAAGTTGTAAACTCCTCTGAGGGGAGTACCTCTGGTTTTAAAGAAATTTCGATGACGGTTGCTGGAGAGGAAGTTTATGGTACTTTAAAATTCGAATCGGGTGTGCACCGTGTACAACGTGTTCCAGAAACTGAATCGCAAGGAAGAGTACATACTAGTGCTATTACAATTGCTGTTATGCCTGAAGCTGAGGAATTTGATGTTCAGTTAAACATGACTGAGATTAAAAAAGATACTTTTAGAGCTTCTGGAGCTGGTGGACAGCACGTTAATAAAACAGAATCGGCTATTCGATTAACGCACTTACCTACAGGAATTGTAGTGGAATGTCAGGACGGACGATCTCAACACCAAAACTTTGATAAAGCATTACAAGTTTTACGCTCGAGAATTTACAATCAGGAGTTAGAAAAACGTCAGAATGAGCGAGACGCACACCGTAAATCTCTGGTTTCTACTGGTGATAGATCTGCTAAAATACGCACCTACAACTATCCTCAAGGTAGAATTACCGATCATAGAATTAATAAAACCATGTACAATTTAAATGCTTACATGAATGGTGATATACAAGAAATGTTAGATGCTTTAAAAATGCAGGAAACTGCCGAAAAATTACAAGAAGGAAGTGGGTTATGATAAAAAAAGAATTAATCGAACAAATTAGATTAAAAAAATCCTTTTTATGTGTTGGGTTGGATCCTGAGTTGTCTAAAATCCCTAAACATTTATTGGAATTAGAGGATCCAATTTTTGAATTTAATAAGGCAATTATTGATGCTACCAAAGAGTATTGCGTGGCATATAAACCAAATATTGCTTTTTACGAATGTTTAGGTTCTAAAGGGTGGGATAGCTTACAAAAAACTGTGGAGTATATTCCCGAAAACATTTTTACAATTGCAGATGCAAAAAGAGGGGATATCGGTAATACCAGCGCTAAATATGCCGAAACATTTTTTAATACCTATAATTTTGATTCCATTACAGTAAGTGCTTTTATGGGGGCGGATGCTGTTTTACCTTACTTAGAATATAAAGGGAAATGGAGTATTTTATTAGGATTAACATCCAATGAAGGCGCTAAAGATTTCCAGTTGTTAAAAAGCGAAAATGGCAATTTTTGGTTTGAAGATGTAGTTGCTAAAAGTGCACAATGGGGAAATGATGAAAATATGATGTATGTAGTAGGTGCTACAAGGGGCGAAATGTTTACGGCTATTCGTAAAATTATTCCCAATCATTTTTTATTAGTTCCTGGCGTGGGGGCACAAGGTGGAAGTTTGGAAGACACAGTGAAATTCGGCTGGAATAAAGATTGTGGTTTGTTAATCAACTCATCTCGCGGAATAATTTATGCGGGTAATGGCAATGATTTTGCTCAAAAAAGTAAGTTAGCTGCACAAGAAGTACAAAAACAAATGCAGCAAATTTTAATAGATAAAAACTGGCTTTAAAAGTGTTTACACTTAATCTAGCGCAACAAAAACAAGCGCAAAATATTGTAAATTTAACTTTAGGAGAAGGATATATCGATATTCAAAAAATCAAATCTTCTGGCTATCAAAAATATCAGGTTTTTATTATAAAACGTCATCATCAAGTTTTAGGTATTGCATGGGTTAAATTTTTATCTCGTGAAGATTTGATAAAAAAAACACGAAATAAATTAAGCTATTCAAACTTAACTGCTCATATTGATGTTGTTGCTATACATCCAAAATTTCAAAAAAAAGGCATAGGAAATCAGTTGTTTAAACAAATCATTAAACAAAATAATCATTCTAAAACACTTTGTTTTGCCTGGGACAATCAAGGTAAAGTGCATTTAAATAAATTATTAACTCGATTTAATTTTAAAGAAATTATAGGATTTAAAAATTATTATTTAAAAGATAGCTTAACTCAAGGTTTTAGTTGTTCTGTTTGTGGATTTCCCTGCAAATGTGGAATAAAAATCTATCGAAAAGATTTTTAAACATCTTTTATTCAAATAAATTAACAAATTAACAAAAATATTTACATATTTAGTAAATAGTTTAAAATACCCGATTATCTTTGTCGACAGAAATTATAATTATGGAAAAAGTAAAGAATATTGCGATTATTGCGCACGTTGACCACGGTAAAACAACGTTGGTTGACAAAATGTTGGCGGCATGTAAAGTATTTGACCCGCACAAAGAAGTAGGTGAATTAGTGATGGATAGTAACGATTTAGAACGTGAAAGAGGTATTACAATAAGAAGTAAAAATGCTGCCGTTAGGTATCAGGATTACAAAATTAATATTATCGACACTCCTGGTCACTCGGATTTTGGTGGTGAGGTAGAGAGAGTATTAAAAATGACAGATGGAGTTTTATTATTAGTGGATGCCTTTGAAGGCCCTATGCCCCAAACTAGATTTGTATTACAAAAAGCTATCGAATTGGGCTTAAAACCAATGGTTGTAGTAAATAAAGTGGATAAAGAAAACTGTGATCCTGAAGCAGTTTACGAAAAAGTTTTTGATTTAATGTTTGAATTAGGCGCAACTGAGGACCAATTGGATTTCCCTGTGGTATACGGTTCGGCTAAAAATAATTGGATGAGCGAGGAATGGCAAAAACCAACAGACAATATCAATATTATTTTCGAAAAAATTATAGCACATATTCCTTCTCCTAAAATTGAGGAAGGAACAGCTCAAATGCAAATTACATCTTTAGATTATTCATCTTTTGTTGGTAGAATTTCAATTGGTAGAATTTTTAGAGGTAGTTTAAAAGCTGGTATGCAAGTAGCTTTAATTAAAAGAGATGGCTCTATTGTTAAATCAAAAATTAAAGAGTTATTTACTTTTGAAGGCATGACCAAAAAATCGGCAGAAGTTGTGGAAGCTGGTGAAATTTGTGCTTTGGTAGGTATTGAAGGTTTTGAAATTGGTGATACAGTTAGTGACCCTTCTAATCCTGAAGCTTTACCTCCAATTGCTATCGACGAGCCAACAATGAGTATGTTATTTACAATCAATAACTCTCCATTTTTTGGTAAAGAGGGTGAATTTGTTACTTCTCGTCATATTAGCGATCGTTTAAACAAAGAGTTAGAGAAAAACTTAGCTATGAAAGTAGAAAAAACCAATACAGCTGATGCTTGGTTGGTTTATGGTAGAGGTGTAATGCACTTAGCGGTTTTAATTGAGGAAATGAGACGTGAAGGGTACGAATTACAGGTTGGACAACCACAAGTTTTAATAAAACAAATTGATGGTGTGAAATGTGAACCAATTGAGGAATTAACGGTTGATGTTCCTGAGGAATTTAGCGGAAAAGTAATCGAGATGGTTACAAAACGTAAAGGTGAAATGAAAACAATGGCGCCAACTGGTAACCGTGTTAAATTAGAATTCGAAATTCCATCTAGAGGTTTAATTGGTATGCGAAGCAATATGTTAACAGCAACACAAGGTGAGGCTGTAGTTGCACATCGTTTATTAGGTTACCAACCTTGGAAAGGTGATATTCCTGAGCGTCAAAATGGTTCGTTAATTAGTATGGAAACAGGAAGTGCAATTCCTTATTCTATTAATAAATTACAAGAAAGAGGTAAGTTTTTTGTTGATCCTAACGAGGACATTTACGAAGGACAAGTAATTGGTGAAAACTCTCGTGAAGGTGATTTAACAGTAAACGTTACTAAAACTAAAAAATTAACTAATATGCGTGCTTCGGGTTCGGATGATAGCACAAAAATTATCCCCGCGATTAAACGTTCTCTAGAGGAATCTTTAGAGTATATCCAAAGCGATGAATATGTAGAGGTTACTCCTAAATCTATTCGTTTACGTAAAATCTTATTAAAAGAAGGTGATAGAAAAAGAGGTTAATCCTTATAAATTTAATTCATATAAAGGGTGTTTGGAGAAATCTAAACATCCTTTTGTTTTTTGAAAAGTTTTAATCTAAAGACAAACCTTGGACAATATCTAAATTGATGGAAAATAAGACAGATTATTTGTTTTAAACAATTAGTTTAGCATCAAATTCATAAATAAATCCAAATGAAAAAAGTTATCATTATCATCTGTTTTATTCTTACAGCCAAATACTCAGTGGGCAAAAAACCAATAGTTATGGGATATTTACCCGATTATAGATGGAGTATTGTTCAGAAATTAAACTTCGATTTTTTAACTCACTTAATTGTTGCTTTTGCCAATCCCGATAGCTCAGGAAAATTAAGTTTCGGAGAAAATTTAGCGCCTTTGGTAAAATTGGCACATGGTAAGAATGTAAAAGTTATCTTATCAATTGGAGGTGGAGGTAATTTTTCGTGGGGTGAGGAACATCAAATTTATGCAAAATTGTTAAAAACTCCAGAATCAAGATCGGCTTTCATTCATAAAATTATAAACTTTGTTAAGCTAAATAAATTAGATGGTGTGGATAATGATTTGGAAGGTTATGCGCTTGCTCTTCCTACTTATAATGTATTCACCCAAGAATTAGCTGATAGCTTAAAAGCAAACCAATTAGAATCATCTGCTGCTTATTACATAGGTGGACAATGGGGCTTAGATAGAGTAGCTGTAGAAACTTTACAAAAATTAGATTATATTTTAACCATGAGCTATGGCGGAATTGGGGATTGGAATTGGAAAACTAAACCAGACGATGGTACATTGGATAAACTTATAATTGATATTGAACATTTAAAAAAACGGGGGGTTCCTGCTAAAAAAATAATAGGAGGCTTTGCGTTTTATGCTGTTGAATTCCCGAAAAATAAACCTGAAAATTATTTTTCATTGTATCACACAGCCTGTGATATGTTCACTAATTTCAATACATATCAACCTTTAATTAACGATACGATAAATCTACCCAATCAAAATACAATTTACTTTAACAGCATGGAAACTTTTAAACAAAAAATAGATTTCGCTCTCGATAATGCTGGTGGTTTTTTCATTTGGGAACTCGGTCAAGATTGTTTTAATAAAAATAGTTTGAGCGAAAAACTGTATGATTATGTAAAAAGAAAGAAATTTTAAATTCAATAAAAAATGAAAACTAAGCAAATTGAAGCTTAACTTATAAAAAAGAAAGAAAAATTAGACTTTTTTACATTTACAAATTTATATTATTGATAATTCTTAATCATTTAAAAACACTATAATTGTAACTTACTTAATGGAATTATAAAAAAATATCAACTTCAAATTAAATTTATTACAAAATTAAATATGTAAAACAATTCATTCAACAACAAAAAATCTGGATAATTCCAGAATGAATTGATAAAGCTATAAAAGATACTTAGGGAAGGGTATTTGCTACTTTTGAATTAAGTATTAAGGCTCCTCATAATTATACTTTAAATATTATTCAAACAATCCACAATACCAATTTCACCTGGTTTAGTGGGTTGGATTACAATGTTTTTCAGGTTTAAATCTTTGATTTGTTGGGCGGTACTTGGGCCCATGGCGATTAGGATTTGATTGGATTGAAAGCCTTTGATTTGTTGGTAGTTTATGGTGTTGGACGGACTGGTTAACACTACAATTTCTGTAGATGGAATATTGGTTTGTTGGGTGATTAGGGTTTGATAAACCACCGCTTCAATCATTTGATTTTGTGGTAAATATTGCTGAATGGTTCGTTTGGAAATATTGGAAATGGGGAAAAAACAATTAGCGTTGCCAATGATTTTAGCAAATTCTTTTCCGATTAAATGCGTATCTACAGCATTTCCAACATAATCTACACGATGTACATATTTGGATAAAACCTTAAATGTTCCATCGCCTACACAGGCAATTTTTTGGTGCCCTAATACATTGTTTTTTGCAAAGAAAAATTTAACTGCATTTTTACTGGTAAAAAATATCCAATCGCATACAGGAAATTCCCAATTGTTTTCCGCAACAAAATCTATCAAAGAAAATCCCGAAAGTTGAATGTTTTTAGTGATTAAACCACTCTTCAACAAACTATCTTCGGCAATATCTTTAGTGATAAATGCGCTTAGTGTTGGGCGTTTTTTTTTAAAGCATCTAAAATTTGATGCGCTAATCCTTTGGGTAAATCGGAAGTTTTTTCCAATCGCAACACTTCATTTTCGGATATTCCCAAAGAAATTTGCAAGGTAAACTGATTGTTCTCGGCATAACAATAGGAACCTAGTGGCAACTGACAACCACCATCTAAATTACGTAAAACTTCTCGTTCCTCCTCAATACACTGCGCAACATCTGGATGATGAAAATTTTGTTGCAACCACTCTTTTAAAGTACTGTCTTCGGTACGTATTTGTAATCCTAAAACACCTTGAGCAGGTGCGGGAATAAATTCTTTTGGATTTAACTCCTTAACAATCAAACCTTCGGTGGATATATTTAAACGATTTAAACCAGCCGCTGCCAATAAAATAGCATCGTATTGTTGATTTTTTAACTTTTGAATTCGGGTAGGAACATTTCCTCTTAAATCTAAAGTAGAACAATCTGGCCTAAATGCTAACAATTGTGTTTTTCTTCTAGCAGATGATGTTCCAACTACAGCACCTTTTTTTAATCCTAAAGTTGCAGAAGCGTCATACGCATGAGGTAAAATTAACAACACATCACTAGGATTTTCACGATAACTAACTGCTGCAATTTCTAAACCTACAGGATTAGTTGTTTCTAAATCTTTGTGCGAATGAACCGCTAAATCGATGTTTTTGTTTAATAAAGCAGCTTCGATTTCCTTGGTAAAAAAACCTTTCCCTTCCATTTTATCAAAACTCAAATGCTGAATTTCGTCGCCTTGCGTACTGATGATTTTAATTTCGACATCAATATTTTTAGCTTTAAAAATGGATTCCACATAATGTGCTTGCCACAATGCTAATTCACTTCCTCGGGTGCCTATTACTACTTTATTTAACATATTATGAATGTATTGAATTTGAAGCTGCATCTTCTAGTACTTGATACC
>JBEEPA010000262.1:0-6295 GCA_041191385.1 Bacteroidota bacterium
AATAAAATTTCCTTTTTAATTAAATCCATTAAAGAAGAATGGATTTTTTATCTTTTAATAATTTTAAATTTAGTTCCTGGATTTTACCGTAGAATTTTAGCTTCCATGGACGGTGGAGCACATTTATACAACTCACAAATAATCAATACTTTATTATTTAAGCACAGCAGTATTGTCCATCAATTTTACACACTTAATCCCGAAATTGTACCCAATTGGACAGGACATTTTATACTTAGTTTTTTAAATTACTATCTACCCGCATTTGTTGCCGAAAAAGTTTTGTTAGCTGCTTATTTAATTACTTTTCCTCTAGTATTTAGGAGGTTTATTAAAACAATAGCACCACAAAATATTTGGATGAGCTATTTTGTATTTTTATTTACTTATCATTTTTTGTTTTTGCTTGGATTTTACAATTATTCAATCGCTTTAGTATTTATGATAATTGGTTTAAATTATTGGATAAAAAAATGTACTCAACCCATAAATGTTCGTGAATTTTTAACCTTATTTTTAATCCTTTGTGTCACCTATTTATCGCATATTTTTGTTTTTGCATTTTTGTTATTTGTGATGGGCATTTATTTGTTAATTAAAGCTTTAAGTTTAAGTCAATTATTTCCTACCAGCAAAGTAAAATTCTTTATTCATAAATCTGCAATTTTGTTAGCTTCAGCTATTGTTCCTTTAATATTTTTCGTTTTATATTTTTACAAACGTCCCAGCACAGGGATGTCGTTTTATGAATCCCCCGAAACTTTATGGACATGGATTTTAGATATTCGCCCATGGATAGTTTACGATTACAACCGTGAAGCAATGTTTAACAGAGTGATAAATGGTGTTTTGGGAGTATTATTTTTAACGTTAATAATTATTAGAATTGTTAAATACATTAAACATAAAGAAAGCCTAATCAAAATAAACGACTTTTTATTTTTGGTTGCATTTTTATCATTGGTTTTATTGTTTATTTTACCAGATAGCGATGGTGCTGCAGGATTTGTTTCAGTTCGTTTTTGCTATCTATTTTTCCTATTTTTCTTTTTTGCATTAAGTACTTCGGTTTATTCAAAATGGTTTAAAATTACAGTATTAATTATTATTATACCAATTGCATTTGTGCATAATTTTGGATTTAACAAAGTAGTAAAATCGCAATATAAAATTGTTGAATCCATAGTAAAAGCATCTCAATTTATACCAGAAAACGCAGTAGTTTTACCCATAAATTTCTCTGCAAATTGGTTATCTGGAAATTACTCTAATTATTTAGGGATTGATAAACCAATGGTGATTTTGCATAATTATGAAGCCTCAACAGGTTATTTTCCAGTACTTTGGAATTCTGAAAAAATGCCCAATACACTTTTAGGAAATCAAAACTCTATTCCAGATTGTTTAGATTGGAAAGGAGAAAAATCAAACACTCCCTATGTTATAGATTATGTTTTTGTATTGGTTGATTATATTAATGAGGAACTAAAATGCAAGGAAACTATTGAGCAAAGTGTTCAGCAAAATTATGAACTAATTTACAGTGATGAATATTGCCATTTATACATGAAAAGGCTATAACATATATTTTTTATACCAATGCTGGAAAACTACTAAAGCCCAAATGGTTGCTGTGGAATCTTCGGGAGAATTAGACAAAAGTTTTTTGCGTAATTTCTCCACCTCTGCCCATTCAAAAATATTTTGTTCGATAATGAAGCTTGGATGAAGATATTGGTTAAAAATTTTATCGTACATATCGGTTTTAAACCAATTTAATAATGGAACTTCAAAGCCATGTTTAGGGCGTTTATACAATTCTTTTGGTAAAAAATCTCTAAATGCATCCTGTACTATTTTCTTTTTAAAAGTACCATCTATTTTATATTTACTTGGCAACTGAAAAGCAAAGTTAACTACCCTATGATCTAAAAAAGGAACACGAACCTCTAAACTTTGGCACATGCTGTTTAAATCCACTTTTGTAAGCATATCGCCTTGTAAAACCAATTTACAATCGGTTAAAAGCACTTGATTAAAATCGTTTGGCGATTGTAAATATTTTAAAATTTCATCTTTACGCTCTTTGTAATGCTTAGTATGCGGGATAATTAGTTTATTGTTTTCGTCTTCATTTCTTAATCCCGCCCAAAGCCAATATCTATCTATATGATTTAAACGTAAACCTTCACCAAATTTTGCCAATTGTCTGTTTAAATTGCCTATTTTGGAATTGCGAGATTGTGGTAAAACTGAAGTTAATGGATGTATAGATTTAATTATTGTATTTTTAGCTGTTTTTTGATTGGCTTGAAACAAAGCTAAATGTTTGTTATAACCCGAAAAAACCTCATCGGCACCATCACCCGATAATGCAACAGTTACATTTTTTTTAGTTAGTTCGCACAAAATATTAACCGCTAATCCTGATGAATCGGCAAAAGGCTCATCTGTGTACTCCAATACTTTATCTAATTGTTCAAATAAATTTTGATTAGATAATTTAAAAACAGTATGCTCGGTTTTAAATTTTTTTGCCACCAAATTTGCATAATGCGTTTCATCAAACAAAGGTTCATCTGTATAACCAATAGAAAAGCTATTAAGATTTTTAACATGCTGAGAAGCTAAACCAGTAATTACAGATGAGTCAATTCCGCCACTTAAAAAAGTACCCAGCGGAACATCAGCAATTAAACGCTCGCAAACACTTTCCTCTAATTTTTTTCGTAATTCCTTTTGTGCATTCTCATAACTTAAGCTACTATTTCCGATTCCTTTTTCACCAATACTATAATAAGTTTGAGTGGTTTTTACACCATTTTTATCCACCTCCATAAATTCTCCTGCTTGCAATTTATCTACATTTTGTAAAATGGAGTAAGGCGATGGAATATAATTAAATTTAAAATAAAGGTGTAAACTATCTATATCTAAATTTTTTTGAATATCTAAGGCAAATAAAGCTTTCATTTCGGAGGCAAAAGCCCATTTTTGTTCATCTTCATAAATCAATAAAGGTTTTATACCAAAGCGATCACGCGCTAATAAAAAACTTTCATTTTGATGATCAAATAAACAAAAAGCAAAAAATCCATGCAACTGTTTTATTCCTTCACTTCCTTTTTCTATTAACCAATACAACAAAACTTCGGTATCCGATGACGTTTTAAAATCCTTAAATTGCAATTGGGATTTTAATGATTGGTAATTGTAAATTTCGCCGTTATACACCAAAGTATATCTACCAGAATAATCTGAAAAAGGCTGATTAGCAGAAGTTGATGTGTCTATGATAGAAAGTCTGGCATGACCTAAACCAACATGATTAAAAATCTCAATACTTTGATTATCTGGACCGCGTTGCGCTAAAGTTTTTACTGCATTTTGCAATAAATTTTTATCAACTAAAGTTTTATTTTTGTGAACAACACCAACAATTCCACACATCTAAATTACAATCTTTGTCCGTTTTTAAATCGTACTAAAAATGCGCCAGGATATCCACTATTTTTAGCTTTTTCAATCAATTCTTTTGCAGATTTTTCGTCGGTAAAACTACCACTGTAATATTTGTATAAATTATTTATTTTTTCGAAGTGTACATTAGGTAAATCGCCAAAGGAGTTAGCTGGTTTTTCTTTTGAGAAGGCACCTAACTGTATTTTATAAACAATTTCATCATTATTAGTAAAGTTTGCGTTTGTTTTTGTTTCTTTTAAAGCCTCTTTACTTTCTACTTTTGTTTTCACATCACTTGTTAAAAGCTCTTCTTTAACCTCTTCTGATTTATTTTTTAATGGATTAATCTTAAAATTTGATTTTTCAATACCTTGTGTTTTGCGTTCTTCGTTTTCTATGTAATTAAATTTTCCATCAACACTAAATTTTCCGCTAATTTGATTAGTATTGATAAGCTTATAACTTATTTCAAAATTATTAGTTTGAGGTAATGATAACCAAACAATACGCAATTTTCCTTCGTCCGACATAACCACGCCCCCCATAGTTTCTTTTACTTCGGCTTTAAAGCCAGCAGGTAAATTCTCAACAATTTTGGCGTAACCATTAGATTTAACATTTTTAAACGTTATTTTTATATGTATTTCTTGATTTACAGAAACCTCTGCCGGAAAAACATTTCGTTCAACAACTAAGGCATAAGTAGTTATTGTGTTAAAAATTAGTATGGTAAGGAGTAAAGTTCTCATATTTAATAACAAAAGTTAATGCACAAATATACTAACGTTTGAAATTTTAAAAAGGTTGCATTTAATAAGTTATTAACAAATAGATGTATTTGTCCTAATATTGTCGGATGATAAAAACTATATTAAAGGATAAAAGTTTTTACTTTTAAATTATCGAAAAACAGCGAAAATGAAAAACAAGTTTAAAGAAGTAGCAAAAGTAATTTTGATCATAATATTTTTAACTACAACAATTAAAGCGCAAGAAATAACTATTGCCAATTGGTATGAAAACAAAAGTGGTGCAGTAGTACTTAGTTTTGATGACTGGTTACCAAGCCATGCTAATATTGTTGTAAACCAACTCGAAAATCACCAACTTCCTGCTACATTTTTTGTAACAATTCAAAACACAAAATATCAAAAAAATGCGTTTATAATGATGCGAAAAGCATTTGCAAATGGTTGCGAAATAGCTAATCATACTTTAACACATCCAGATTTAACTGCAATTGATATAGAGGAAGCAAAAAATGAAATTTTAGGTGCTCGCAAAATTTTAATGGATTCCATTCCTGGTAATCCATGCTTAAGTTTTTCTTTCCCAATGGGTGTAAAAGATAAAGATTTGATACAGTTTTTAAAAATGTATCATATAAATGCCCGAGGAATTAATGCGCCAAACGAAAATAATTTAAATTATAATTTTATAAAACAAGCTAACGATTATTACAAACTAGAAACCGTAAGAATTTGGCGTGTAATAACACCTAAAAAAGTTGGTAATTGGTTGGATTATGTAACTAAAGGTGGTGGTTTATTAACTTTCATGATTCATTCGATAGAAAATGAAAATAATCCAGCTGGCTGGGACCCAATTCCCGAAAAGTATTTAAGTGAAATTTTAGATACTGTGAAAGCGCACCAAAATCAATTATGGATAACCACAATGGCAAAAGCAACTCAATATCATCAACAAAAAAATAATACACAAATTAAGATTGTTAAAAATTCCAATTCATCTACTCAATTTAAAATAATACATACTTTAAATGCAACAATGTTTAATCATGATTTAACCATTTTATTATCCAAAGAAAAAGAAATTAAAGCGATTAAAATTGGTAAAAATAATATTGTTTTTAAGGAAATTGGAAATCATTATCAATTTAACATTCCGTATAATGCACAAAAAGTTGAGATTATTTACAAAAACTAATTGTTATAAATTTGTTAATTCATAAACTACACGTTATCTTAGTACAATTATTTAAAATTGATGAACAGGTATCTTATAGTAGTTTTAATATCACTTTTATTTCAAGTTAATTTCTTGAAAAGCCAAACTGTTGCATCACCGCGAGATACTGTAAAAGCCTATAACAAAGTTTTAATCGTTCCTTTCGAGCAAAATAGATATTTATGTGGTATTCAAAAAAACTTTGCCGAAACATCCAATAAATCGCATAACGAAATTGTAAATTTTTTTAGATATGGATTGATTTCCGAAATTCAAAACGAATTTTTATACCATCATCGTACTTTATCACTTTTACACAACGCCGACAGTTTAAAGGATTTATACAAAACATACGCTTCAATTTCTTATGCTTTCACTCCTCTTCCAGAACCAGAAGAGGATAATAAACAAAAAAATAAAAAACCAAAAACCGAAAAAACTACTAAAATTGAGGACGGACAAGTAAAATCTAAGCGTGTTATTATACCAAAATATGCAAAAGTTGTATTGGTTAAGCCTGAAATTTTAAATTATTTAAATCAAAAATACGGTGCTGATGTATTTTTATTTGTAACCGAATTAGATATCGAAAATGATATTTCCGATCCCATTGCTTTTATCAATAACGAGTATATTAGATTTATAAAAGTACATTATTGCTTAATTGATAACAAAGGAACCTATTTAAACGAAGGTGTTGTACAGGTTAATTTTCCTAACACTTTAAACGATATGTATATCCTAAAAAAAGAGTATTTTCCTGTAGTTGCTAAGTTGTTAGCCAAAGAATTACCACCATCCACCCGAAAAAACTCTGCGGATAAGTATTGAGGTTTTATAATTGAATTAAAATATTCAATTAATA
>JBEEPA010000263.1:0-5582 GCA_041191385.1 Bacteroidota bacterium
TTATGAAATTACAAAATAACTTATGGAAACGAAAGAGGAAATTGTTAAAAATTGGTTACCTAGATATACCGGTATGACTTTAGATGAATTTGGTAAATATATTTTACTAACGAATTTTAAAGGGTATATGGATATTTTTTGCTCCATAACAGGTGCTACAATTAAAGATGTTAGCAAAAGTATGCCTGCTGTAACTCATGAAGGCATTACAATGATAAATTATGGAATGGGTAGTCCAAATGCTGCAACAGTAATAGATTTATTAACAGCCATTAAACCAGAAGCTATTTTGTTTTTAGGTAAATGCGGTGGCTTAAAAAGCAAAAACAAATTAGGGGATTTAATTTTGCCCATTGCAGCAATTAGAGGTGAAGGTACATCCAACGATTACTTTCCGCCTGAAGTCCCTGCACTTCCTGCATTTAGCTTACAACGTGCTATTTCATCAACTATTAGAGCGTATAATTTGGATTATTGGACCGGTACTGTTTACACTACAAACCGCAGAGTTTGGGAACACGATGAAGAATTCAAAAAATACTTGATAAAAACCAGATGCATGGCAATTGATATGGAAACTGCCACAGTTTTTACAACAGCTTTTTACAATAAAATACCTGCAGGCGCTTTATTGTTAGTGAGTGATCAACCCATGTTTCCTGATGGAGTGAAAACAGAAAAAAGCGATGAAGTTGTAACAAAAGAATTTGTTAAAAAACATATCGAAATTGGAATTGATGCACTTAAAGAAATTCAGTTTCATCGTTTATCTGTAAAACACTTAAAATTTTAGTAAATGGAATTATCTCACAAGGATATAATTAATCATATTAAAAATAATCAAACGCGAAGTTTTTATTTTTTACATGGCGAAGAACCTTATTATTTGGAGTTTATCGAGAAAGAATTTGTGGATAAATTACTAAATGAAAGTGAGAAAGAATTTGATTTTGAGGTTTTTTACGGTAAGGATTGCGAATTAAACACTGTACTCAATTCTGCTAAACAATTTCCTTTGATAGGAAACAAACGTTTAGTTATTTTAAAAGAAGCGCAACATATTAAAAAATGGGATGAATTAGCTTTATATCTAGAAAACCCTGTAAAATCTACTGTTTTATTAATTGTTTATAAAGATGGAAAATTACATCAGGCAACGGTAAATAAATTAGCGAAAATTTATCCCGAAGGAGTATTTTATTTATCAAAAAAATTATACGATAATCAAATCCCAGCTTGGATTGAGGATATATCAAAGGAATACAATTGCAAAATTGAACCCACAGCAGCTGTTTTGTTTGCCGATTATTTAGGAAACGACTTAAATAAAATTGCAAACGAACTTAATAAATTATGCATCAATTTAAAACCTGGCTCCTTAATTACTTCTGAAGTTATCGAAAAAAACATTGGAATTAGTAAAGAATATTCGGTGTTTGAATTTACAAGTGCTGTTGCAAGGCGCGAAATAGACAAAGCAAACAAAATTGCCTTTTACTTTGGTAATAACAGTAAAAATCATCCTTTAGCATTTACTCTTATTCAATTATACAAATTGTTTAGTAATTTATTGGTTTTACATTTACATAAAGGTGATAAAAGTTCACGTGGAATAGCAGCTGTACTAAAATTAAACCCATTTTTTACAAAGGATTATGAGATTGCTATAGGAATTTACAATCAAAAAAAAGTTGCCAAAAATATACATTTACTTGCCGAGTATGATTTAAAGTATAAAGGTGTAAATAATCCATCAACCGATGAAGATCAATTGTTAAAAGAGTTGGTGTATAAACTAATGCATTAATGGATTTAAAAGAAAAAATAAGTGTTTGGGTATTTTTTATATCGCTACAAATATCGTTTGCGCAAACTATTATTTTTAAAGACACAAGTTTTATTCCTAAAAATCAAACTTTTAAAGTAGATTCTTCCATTAATCAATTTACACTTCATTGTACTTGTGACTCTTTTGAAATAGAAGATATAATATCTCAAAAAAAAACAAAATTTTATCACAATCAAAGAAAAATAACTCCAAAAGAAATTGAATCTGGCAGGTGTTTCTGCAGTTCGTGTTTACGCTCTGCTACTATAATTACCAATCATCAAAAATCTATTTTTGCCATAAACACTTTTGAGTGTAAAGCTCAAATTGATTTTAAAAACATCGCTTTAAAGCCAAAAAAAACATATGCTGTAGGCGATAAATTAATGCTGAACAATATTTTATTTGTTGCCGGAAAAAGTATTCTAATATCGAGTTCATACAAAGAATTAAACTCTTTAGTAAATATTTTAAATGAACAAAAAGAAATTAAAATTTTGGTTAGAGGGCATGTAAATGGCCAAAAAAAAAGTAATATTGAAGAGTATAAAGAGTTATCCGAAAAACGAGCTAAAACTATTGTAGATTACCTTGTAAACAAAGGAATAAAAGCCGAAAGATTAAAGTTTGAAGGTGTTGGAAATACCGAAATGGTTTATCCAAAACCAAAAAATGAGGAAGAAATGATTTTAAATAGAAGAGTAGAAATAATTATTTGGTAAACTATGGAGATTAAAGAGTTACAAAAATCTGTTGATGATTGGATTAAACAATATGGTGTGCGTTATTTTAACGAATTAACCAACATGGCAATTTTAACAGAAGAAGTAGGCGAATTAGCTAGAATTATAGCGCGAAAATACGGAGAACAATCCTTTAAAAAAGGCGAAGAAAAAGTAGATATTGCTGATGAAATTGTTGATGTATTGTGGGTTTTAGTTTGCATCGCTAATCAAACTGGTGTTAATTTAGAAGAAGCTTTGGGAAAAAATTTCCAAAAAAAAACTAATCGGGACAAAAACAGACATCTTAACAACAATAAATTAAACGATTAACTTGCTTAATTTTATTTTTTTTAAAAAAAAGTTAACAACTGTTGTTGCTTGATAGTTTTTTTTAATGAATTTTATTTATATTTGTTCAATTGAAAAACTACCATTTAACCATGAACTTTACCATTACTCAAGAAGATAAATATACAATTTTAAAAATTACTGCGGAAAAATTAGACGCTTTAATATCTCCTGCAATAAAATCCGAGTTGGTTTTAATCAACTCAAACGGAGAAAGAAACATAATTTTAGATTTAACTGATACTAAATATTGTGATTCTTCTGGTTTAAGCACAATTTTGGTTGCTAACAGATTGTGTAAAAATGCTCAAGGTACTTTTGTATTAACTGGTTTACAAAGTGCCGTAAAAAAATTAATCGACATATCCCAATTAAATACTATCCTTAACATCACCCCAACCGTAAACGAAGCTGTCGATTTTGTTTATATGGAAGAGGTACAAAAAGATTTAGAAAATGAAGCATAACTACTTTTTATCGGCTGTTTTAGCCTTAGGTTTAAGTTTTAATAGCGTGGCGCAAGTTTGTACGCCAGATGTAAACAGAACAGATTTAGTTTACCCAAAAAAAAGTGCGGATGTTGCTCCTGCTATTGTGAATACGCCTTACGAACAGGTTTTTTATTTTAAAATCCCAAAAGATACTGTAATATCCTACTTAGGTAATAATATTGATGGAATTATTAACTCCATGACATTATTAGATATTGAAGGTGTTCCGGTTGGAATGAGTTACCAATGTAATACAAATAACTGTGTTTTCCCTGGAAATTCTAATGGTTGTATGGTAATTTCTGGAGTTCCTACTTCATTAGGTACTTTCAATATAGTTTTAAAAACAAAAACTAATGTTACTGGTTACATTAATGGTTTCCCTATTACAACAACTGATTTATATGAGGATTTCCCAATGACAATTGTTGTAAATCCTGACGGAACAGTTAGTACACAAAATACTAGTTCAAAAAACAAAGTTTCTGTTTATCCAAACCCAACTACCAACCAAGCTCGTTTAGATATTTCGGCAGCTAAAGGTGGTTCGGCAGAAATTAGTGTAGTAAATTTAGTAGGGCACAGAGTTTTTAATACTAAGGTGGAAAACTTTAATGGTTCTTACACACATATTTTAAACAAATCTACTTTAGGTAGCGGTTTATTTTTCGTGTATGTAAACATTAATGGTAAAGAAACAGTTAGCAAATTAATTATCCAATAAATCCTTGGAGAAACTAATTGCTTTAGGCACTGGTTCTGCTCTACCAATAAAAAATAGAGGGGCATCTTCGCAAGTTATTCAATCTGGTAATTCGTATTATTTAATTGATTGTGGAGAAGGTACTCAGTTAAAATTAAGGGATCTTAAGATCCCTTTTTTGCGTATTAACCACATCTTTATAAGCCATTTACATGGCGATCATTTTTTAGGTTTACCCGGTTTAATTAGTTCTTTTAATTTATTAAATCGCCAGCAAAAACTATGTGTTTATGGCCCTAAAGGTTTAAAAGAAATCATTCATATAATTTTTAAGTTCAGCTACACCCAAACATGTTTTGAGCTGGAATTTATCGAATGGGATGTAAAAATTACTGAGCCCATTTTGATTGAGGAAAATAAACAATTGCAAATTTCTACTTTTTCCCTTAATCATAGAATTCCGTGTTTCGGTTATTTGTTTCAAGAAAAAGCTAAAGAACGTAAATTATTATCTTCTGCAATACAAAAATACAATATCCCTATTCAGTTTAGAGGACGAATTAAACAAGGGATGGACTATTTGCAAGAAGATGGACATGTTATTCCTAATAGTTTATTAACCGAAGATGCTGAAGTTCCTATTTCATATGCTTACTGTTCCGATAATCGCGTTAAAGAAAATCAGTTAGAGTTTTTACAAAATACCAATTATTTATATCACGAAGCTACTTTTACACAAGAGTTATTAGATAGAGCAAAAACAACTATGCACAGCACAGCTTATGAAGCAGCTAGTTTGGCAAAAAAATTAAATGTTGGTACTTTATTATTAGGACATTTTTCGGCTAGATATACGAATTTAAAACCAATTTTAGACGAGGCTAAAAGTGTGTTTATAAACACGATTGCACTCAATGATGGAGAAGAGATAATACTGAGAAATAGAAAGTTTTAAATTTTTAGTTAAATAGCTTCAATCTGAATTATTAACATCATAAATGTACTTTATTTTGAATAAAAAAGGCTGCCAATGGCAGCCTTTTAAATGATATCTTAAAGGATTAGTTTTTAATCACTTTAATTGTTCTGAAATTAGTTGATTGGATAAAATAAATACCACTAGGATAATTTACTAGATTTATATTATTTTGTCCAGTATTTAAAGTAATTGTTTGTAATACTCTTCCTGTTAAATCTAACAATTGAGCGTTGTAGTTTCCATTTACTTCAACAATAATATTGTTTTGTGTTGGATTAGGATAAACTTTAATAAAGTTTAAATTGATATTGTTAGATGATAAAACTTGTTCTATTTCAATTTTATCCTCTGCTTTTATAAATTCTTCAGATTCTGTTTGTCCATTTGCTAAAGTACAGAAAATGTTTAATCTTACTGTGTATATACCTTTTTGATTAAATGCGTATTTCTCAGTAATTTCTGTGAAGTTTACACCATTAAAAATTTTCCAAATTACTTCAGCTAAACC
>JBEEPA010000264.1:0-6712 GCA_041191385.1 Bacteroidota bacterium
TTCAAATCTATCATCCGAGAACGAAAAAATTAATTTATCTTGAACATAAATTTCGTAAAAATAATTATAACATTTAATTTCGATTTTTTGATAAATTTCAGCAGATTTCAACAACTTAGATTTTACCCAAGAATCCGATATTACGTTACCTTGTAAATCCCTAACTCTAAATTCTTTTTTTCGATTAAATTCGAATATTAAAGCATTTTTCCCTCCATTATTCATCGCAAACAAAACACCAACACTTTGAGAAATATTATCCGATGGACCCAACATTAACTTACATTTAATAGCGAAATCTGGCTTAGTTTTGGGCTGTTTAGCCATAATTGCAGTGTAGCCATTAATTTTATGCTCCATATAATAGTATCCATCACCATAAGTTGCCCAAAATTTAGCATCAGCTTTACCAGTTCGAGGAAAATTATCACTTGGATCAACAAAATACTCAGAAAAAACTAACTTTAATTCCTCACCAAATATTTTAGATTGAGAAAACAGAAAAGATGAATAAAAAATGAAAATACTAAAAACTAAACCTTTAAACATAATTACCTATTAAATTTCGCCACGATATTTTCGTAGCCGTTACCATCATCTACTCTATAATTAAAATCAATTGTATTATCCGATTGTAAACTTCCTGTACCATTATCAAAATAATAAGTTCCTACTTGTTGAGCATCTAAAATTAATGATTTAGCAGCAACAGTACTTACTTTTACTTTAACAAACAAATCCTCACCAATATCATGAAAATTATAAATCAAAATGAATGCTTCCTCTTTCAAATCTTTTTCCACCTCAACATCAAAACTCACTTTATTATCTCCAGTACCTTCCGTAACCACCCATTCACCTAAAAATCGATCTCTTGAATCGCTTAAATCATCCTCTGTTTTTTCACAAGAAACAATAAAAATAATACTAAAAAAAACAGCTAAATATTTAAACATAATTTAAACTAAGTTGATTAAGCAATTATCGTTTTTTAAAATCTCCATTCTTTCTTGATTATCGTAAGCCAATTTTATTCTATCAAACTCCTGATTGTTTTTGATACTAAAATCCTTACGCAATTTTCCCTCAACAAACCTTCTTAGTTCCTCCTCATTTTCTATTTGTAAACCAGGAATTTCTGTAGGTTTACCATCCTCACCCATTGCTACAAAAGTAAAGTAAGAAGTATTAGAGTGTTTAATTGTTTTTTTTGTAAAATTTTCTGTAACCACCTTAATTCCTATAGTCAAAGAAGTTTTTCCCACATAATTTACCGAAGCGAATAAAGAAACCAAATCGCCAACTTCCACAGGAGCCATAAACGAAACACCACTTACATTTACCGTAACACAATACTTTCCTGTATGTTTAGAAGCGCAAACATAAGCCACTTTATCCATTAAAGATAAAATTATTCCGCCATGCACCTTTCCTCCAAAATTTGCATAAGAAGGAATCATTAACTCCGTTAAAACTACCTCCGAATCCGAAACTTTTTTGTATTCCATTACGAGTTTAAAATATCGGGTAAAGCTAAATTATATTCCTGAATAATTTCGTCGATAAAACCATAACTTTCGTTATCAATACGCATTTCACCTTTGGTTACATGTCCTAACATTAAAGCAGGTGCATTTTCCTTAGCTAGCAAATCTAAAAATAAATCTAAATCATCTTCGTTTATAGTTATTACTGCTCTCGATTGCGATTCGCCAAACAAAAAGGCATCTCTTCTAAACTCAATTGGTAAAGTAATATCAAAACCTAACTGATTATGTAAACACATTTCGAATAAAGACATAAACAAACCGCCATTGCCAACGCTATGACAACTTTTTACAACACCCGAAGCAATTAAATCGCGTAATGCCTGATGCGTTTTTAATTCGTTATCCAAATCTAAAAAAGGAGCTGGGGCATTTTGAACACCATGGTAAGCCTGTAAATAATTGGAACAACTGATATCATTTTGTCCTTTACCCACCATAAAAATCAAATCCCCTTTTGTTTTAAAAGGAATATCAATTTGTGTTCGTAAATTATCTAAAATACCCATTGCAGCAATAGTAACCGCATTTCCAGAAATTTCTTTACGTTGATCAAAAACCAAATCGTTGCTATTTACCGAAACTTTTAATGTACTAGCAGCTTTTTGAATACCTTCAATAGCAGCTAAAAATGTTTTTTTAACACCTTCATCTTGTATATTCCCAAAATTTAAATCAGCACTTATAGCCAAAGGGCGAGCACCCGAGCAAACAATTTTACGCAAAGCCTCCGCAACAGCAATCATTGCACCTTTTTCGGGGTCCGACTCTAAAAATTTAATATTTCCAGCCGTAGCAATCGCAATTCCTTTTTCGGTTCCAGTTATTGGAGAAATACCTGCATCACTAGTTGGATTATTTCCGAAGTTTGGATTTAACTTATTCATTACCCAAGATTTAGAAGTTAAATCGGGGTGTAAAATTAAAATATCAATAACATCCTTTAAATTTAAAGGCTCTTGTAAATTATTTAAATCAATTGCAGTCATTATGTTTAATTTTTTCAGTAAAGTGTACTAAGTTAAATATTATGTTTTTTAAAAAAAATTTTTGTGCACAAATATCACAAAACAGATAAAATTGCCTCACTTTTTTTATTACATTCCAACCATTCCTTTTCACAAACCGAATCGGATGTTATTCCTCCGCCCGAATAAGCCACAACTTTATTTTCAAAAATTTCTGCGCATCTAAGGTTAATAAAATAATATATATCCTTATTAATTTTAACACCTATGTACCCACAATAATAACGTCTTAAATGTTTTTCAACAGATTTAATTACGTCAATACTATTTTGTTTTGGAAATCCCGAAATTGCAGGAGTAGGATGAAAATCTTTTAAAAAACTTTGCAACAACGCATCATCAAAATTATTAATAGTAAAAGTATTCGCTAAATGATATATTGTGCCAGATTGTAAAGTTTCTAATTTAGATTGCATAAAATCCAGTTGATACTTTTTTAAAATTCCTGTAATATAATCCGCTACAATTTTTTGTTCCTCAAATTCTTTATTCGTCCAATTGTCGTTTAACAAAAACTTAGTTCCAGCCAAGGCTATAGTTTGTGCCCTTTGATTTTGTTTTTTGATAAGTAACTCCGGACTAGCCCCAATCCATGTTCCAGAATTTTCGGTTGAAAAAAAATAAATAAAAGCATTAGGATTTTTAACTCTTAATCTTATTAAAATATTCTTTATTTGAGCAAAATCTAATTTAATATCTTTAACAGTTAATTTCGATAAAATTACTTTAGAAACTACACCCAATTGGATTTGGTTTTGAATTTGAAAAAATGCCTGTTCGTAATCATTAAAATCTGTGGATTTTACATTTGTTTTATTTGATTGCCAACTTGTTTGTAATTTATGCAAATCAACTTGTTGAACAGTTCCCTTAAATGAAACTGGAGAAGCTTGATTTTCAAAAGCAATAAAATCGAAAAAACTATCCCCTTCCCCAATTATAAAGCGAAAAAATGCATTAGATTTTGGTAAACTAAAAACAATACAATTATCCATTTTAGTTAATTTGAATGATAATTTTTTTTCGAAACAATTCTTTACTGTTGTACACACGCAATAAATAAACCCCCTGCGACACTCTTGTTTCCAACTCGATATTCAAAGTATTAAATAAAAAAACATCAATCGAATTTTGATAAATTACTTTACCAGATGCCACCTCTACCAAATCAACTTTATACAAATCTTTTGCATTGTTTTCAATCTCAATTTCAAATTGTTGTTCGTTTAAAATTGAACCAAATGAATTTGTTGGCAAAATAGTTCGAACCGTAAAACTGGCACCAGTATAAATAGTATCTGGCACAGTAATAAAATCATAAGATAATCCTTGTAAAAACTTAACTCCAGTATTAGTAGGATCTAACCACTTATCTAATCTTTTATCATTATTCACACCAGATTTATCCCAGAAATAGGCAAATTTTCCATAAGCATCAAACCCATTTAAATTTTCACATCCAGCATTTCCACCCGATAACGAGCCAATAACTAATCCATCCGAGTTAAAAATTGGAGAACCAGAACTTCCTGGCTCAGTTACTCCAAATCCATTGCTTGTTCTGGTCCAATTTACTCGCAAAAAAGCATTAGTTATGCCATCGTTTATGGTAACTGATGAAAGTTTAGAAGTATAAGTTGAAATTTTTTTAACATCTCCTTGAGGGTGATGAATAGAAACACCACTGTTATTTTCCAGCTCCATATTATTCCAACCATTAAAATAAGGATTAAAAAAACTAGGCACGGTATCTTGTAGCAATAACAAAGCAAAATCACTTCCATTTAAAGATGGCGAAGTGGCGATCAAATTTGAACCCACAAGTGTTTGATATGGAGCGTTAATAACAGAATTACATGATATTTTTTCGTAATTAAAATCAAAAATTATATTTTCAAAATCGGAAGAATTCAAAGACTCAATACAATGATTTGCTGTTAAAAAATATGGTTTTTTATTTTGCAAAGTATTGTTCACTAAAGTTCCCGAACAAGTATACATGGAATTATCCACAGGAATTAACATCCTAGCAACACCATTTTTTTGTTTGGCCCAATTTTCACCCTCAGAACATCTCACATTTACCATACACGAACCCGAACTTTTGTTACTAACCCCAATACTTTTAAGAACTACCGATGAATTTACAGAAGTATGATGTTTAAAATACTCGATAATTACAACATCAGTAGGAAATAAAGTTGTAGATTTTAAGGGAAATTTAGCGCTAAAGGCACCTAAAACCTGATTTAATTCGGGTAAAATAATATGTAAATAATCTTTATTATTCCATTGAATACTACTAAAAAATAAATTGATTTGATTAGCGTTTTCAACTTTTATCCAAATTCGATAAATATCTCCATTATGTATACTTACAACTTGTTGTGCTTGCTTTAAAACATCCAAGTTTACATTTAAAATTTCGCCTAAATAATTGGGGGTAGAATTTTGAACAGTATCCGCATAATGAATTGTAAATACATTTTCGGTATTCCATCTGTAAGAAAAATGCGCAACAGTAGAGTCTCCTATTTGAGCAAAACTCCAAAAGGAAAAAAAACTAAACAACAATACTACACCTATTCGCATAACTTTTGTAAAGTATTAAAGATACTTATTAGATTAAAATTACAAATTACAATCAACAAATATTAACTAAAAAAAACAGGATTTAACCATGGGCTAAATCCTGTTTTAAAAATTGGATTATATATAATTATAAATGTATAACCTCATCGTAAGCAGCAGCAGTTGCCTCCATAACCGCCTCGCTCATAGTTGGGTGAGGGTGTATGGTTTTTAATATTTCATGACCCGTAGTTTCTAATTTACGAGCCGCAACCACTTCAGCAATCATTTCGGTAACGTTAGCACCAATCATGTGTGCACCTAACCATTCGCCATATTTAGCATCATAAATTACCTTCACAAAACCATCTTTATGTCCGGCTGCACTTGCTTTACCCGATGCCGAGAAAGGAAATTTACCCACTTTTACTTCGTAACCAGCCGCAATTGCTTTAGCCTCCGTTAATCCAACCGATGCAATTTCTGGCGAACAGTAAGTACAACCAGGAATATTGCCATAATCGATAGGTTCAACATGTAAACCAGCAATTTTTTCTACACAAGTAATACCTTCTGCCGATGCAACGTGTGCTAAAGCAGGGCCCGGCACAACATCGCCAATTGCGAAATAACCAGGAATATTGGTTTGATAAAATTCATCCACTAAAATACGTCCTTTATCCACCACAATACCCACTTCTTCTAAACCAATATTTTCGATATTTGCTTGGATACCAACCGCCGATAAAACCACATCCGTTTCAATTTCCTCCAAACCTTTAGCAGTTTTAACCTTTACCACACAAGCCTTACCCGAAGTATCTACAGATTCCACAGATGCATTGGTTAAAATATTAATACCAGCTTTTTTAAAGTTTTTTTCCAAAGCTACAGAAACATCAACATCCTCGTTAGGAACTATGTTTGGCAAATATTCCACTATAGTTACCTGTGTACCAATCGAGTTGTAAAAATAAGCAAACTCTACCCCAATTGCACCCGAGCCCACAACCAACAATCTTTTAGGCTGTTCAGGTAAAGTCATTGCCTCCCTATAACCAATAATTTTTTTACCATCTTGTGGTAAATTAGGCAAGTTACGCGAACGCGAACCTGTTGAAATAATAATATTTTTAGCAGAAATTTCCTGCGTTGAGCCATCCTTAGCAGTAACCTTAATTTTTTTATTTGGAGCAATTTTAGCTTCACCAAAAATTACTTCAATTTTATTTTTTTTCATCAAAAACTGAATTCCTTTGCTCATACCATCAGCCACCCCTCTACTTCTGGAAATCATTCCTTTAAAATCCACACTAGCCTCTTTAACATTAATTCCGTAATCTGCAGCATGGTTAATGTATTCAAAAACATTAGCGCTTTTTAACAAAGCTTTTGTAGGAATACACCCCCAGTTTAAACAAATACCACCTAACTCGGCTTTTTCCACAATAGCAGTTTTAAAACCTAATTGCGCGGCTCTAATAGCTGCAACATAACCACCAGGACCACTTCCTATAACTACAATATCAAAGTTCATTTAGTAAAAATTTAAATTATTTTTTAAAC
>JBEEPA010000265.1:0-7270 GCA_041191385.1 Bacteroidota bacterium
TAATGAACCTCCCCTATCCTGCTGTGTTTTTAAAAACAGATACCAATGAAAATAATGGAACCCTTGTGTACCAACAAAATTATGAATTTCCAGAATACAATAGTTTAAATAAGCTAATTGATCCTTTGGTGTATTTGTTAAAACCCGATGAATTTTTAACACTTAAAAATAGTGCAAATATCAAAGCCGAATTCGAAAATTTTTGGCTAAAAAACAATCAAATGGATTTAGAAAGAGCTCGTAAAGCAATTAAAAATTATTACGATAAAATTACCCAAGCCAACATCCTATTTACCACTTACAAAGATGGCTGGCAAACAGATAAAGGCATGATGTTTATTGTTAAAGGCTTACCGCAATCTATTAGAATTTATCATGATAGAGAAATTTGGTACTATGGTGAAACTTCTTTATCCGAGCCCGAAGTGTATGTTTTTAGAAAAACGAATTGGGAAATTTTTCCCGAGCATTGCATTTTAGATAAAAATTTTGATCACAAATATTCATGGGAAAAAAATGTTCAACTCATTAAAGAAGGGCGTTTATAAAATTTATCTGCCAAAATTACTATTCTAAGGATTAAAAACTGACAAACTAACACCATTTTTACAATGGTATATCCTTTGACTTAATCGGCACGAATTTAAAATTTTAATTATGGCAAAAGGTACTATTAATGTTCAGGCGGAAAATATTTTTCCAATTATCAAACAATTTTTATACTCTGATCAAGAGATTTTTTTACGCGAGTTGGTTTCCAATGCTGTGGATGCTTGTAACAAATTAAAAACTTTATCCTCTATTGGCGAAGCTAAAGGTGATTTAGGCGATTTATTGGTAGAAGTAATTGCCGATGAAAAAGCGGGAACTTTAACTATTAGAGATAATGGTATTGGGATGACGGGAGAAGAAATAGAAAAATACATTGCTCAAATTGCTTTTTCGGGAGCGGAGGAATTTGTAAATAAATACAAGGATAAAGCGGAAGGAATTATTGGACATTTTGGTTTAGGATTTTTCTCGGCTTTTATGGTTTCTAAAAAAGTAGAGGTATATTCAAAATCGTACGAAGAAAACACCAAAGGTGCTCGTTGGATTTGTGAAGGAAATACCGATTACGAACTACAAGAAGAAGAAAAATCAACCAGAGGTACTGATATTATTCTACATATTTCGGACGAGGCTAAAGATTATCTTAAGGAATTTAAAATCAAAGAATTACTTACAAAATATTGTAAATTTTTACCAATCCCAATTAAATTTGGCGAGCAAGAAAAAACAGTAAAAGTGGGCGAAGGTGATGACGCTAAAGAAGAAAAAGTAATTGAAGATAACATCATCAACAATCCTAATCCTGCATGGGTTAAAAAACCTGCGGATTTGGAGGAAAAAGATTATAAAGAATTTTATCGCGAATTATATCCTTTTACGTTTGAGGAACCTTTATTTAATATCCATTTAAATGTAGATTATCCTTTTAATTTAACTGGTATTTTATATTTCCCTAAACTAAAAAACAGCTTAGAGTTACAAAAAAATAAAATCCAATTGTACTGCAATCAGGTTTTTGTAACGGATAGCGTAGAAGGTATTGTACCAGAGTTTTTAACGTTATTACATGGTGTAATTGATAGTCCGGATATACCTTTAAACGTATCGCGTAGCTATTTACAAAGTGATGGCAATGTTAAAAAAATATCAGCACACATCACAAAAAAAGTTGCAGATAGATTAGAGGAAATGTACCGTAAGGAACAAGAAAGTTTTGAAGCAAAATGGGACTATATAAAAGTATTTATTGAATACGGATTTTTAAGCGATGAGAAATTTGCGGATAAAACTAAAAAATTCATGTTGGTTAAAAATACCGATAATCAATTTACTTTATTAACAGATTATATCGAAAAAATTAAAGCTTTACAAACCAACAAAGAGAATAAAACAGTTGTTTTATATACGCACAATCCAATCGAACACGATAGTTTTATCGAAAAAGCTAAAGCAAAATCTTATGATGTTTTAGTTTTGGATTCGCCTTTAACATCGCATGTTATCCAAAAATGGGAAATGGATTTAAAAGATGTTACTTTTTCTAGAATCGACTCCGATACCATCGAAAAATTGGTTGCAAAAGACGAAGAAATTCCATCTAAATTATCCAAAGAGGAAGAAGAAAAAGTAAAACCAATTATCGAAAATCAAGTAGACAAAAATAAATTCACTGTAGTTTTTGAAAGTTTAAGCGAAACCGACGATCCAATACAAGTTACACAAAGCGAATTTATGCGCCGTATGATGGAAATGCAAAAAACTGGTGGTGGCGGATTTATGGGAAGTTTACCCGAAATGCACAATTTAGTGGTAAACAGCAATCACCCATTAATTTCAAAAATTATCTCTATTGAGGATGATTCAGAAAAATCTAGATTGGCAAAACAAGCTACAGATTTAGCACTTTTGTCGGTTGGTTTGTTAAAAGGGAAAGAGCTAACCAACTTCATCAAACGATCAGTTGATGTTTTAGCATAAATCAAACATATTAAAAAACGGCTGTAATTTTTTACAGCCGTTTTTTTATTTGCAATCAAATATAGCTTTTACAATTTTTGTTAAACCAACAATATAATTCTAGTTTATTCTTATTTTCACAATTCAATTGTACAACATTTTGAAAAATCGCAGATTAAAACGCTTTATGTATATAACTTTATCCATTGTAGCCATTTTGGTTACCACAGGTTTTATCACTTTAAAACATCCAATTTTTGGCAAAGCACCCAAAGGCAAACGCTTACAAACTATTAAACAATCACCCAATTACAAAGATGGCAAATTTCAAAATATCAGTTTTACACCAGATTTAACCGAAGGTTATTCATTCTCAGGAATTTTATGGGATTTTATGTTTAAAAAACATCCAAATACAGTTCCAACTTCAAACATTCCATCCATTAAAACGGATATAAAATCATTACCTTTAGATAGTAATGTTTTTATTTGGTTCGGACATTCTTCTTACTACTTGCAATTGGAAGGAAAAAGATTTTTAATAGATCCTGTATTTAGCGGAAATGCATCACCCATTCCAGGAAGTAACAAATCTTTTAAAGGCTCGGATATTTATTCGGCTGAGGATTTTCCGGAAATTGATTATTTGTTAATTACGCACGATCATTATGATCATTTAGACTATTACACCATAAAAAAAATGTTACCTAAAATTAAACAAACTATTTGTGGTTTAGGAGTTGGTGAACATTTGGAATATTGGGGTATGAAAGCCGATAAAATAACCGAAAAAGATTGGAACGACTCCTTAAAATTAGATAACAACATTAACATTTTTACTGCTACAACACGTCATTTTTCGGGAAGAGGTTTAAAACGCAACAATACTTTATGGTTATCCTTTATTGTACAAACGCCTAATTTACAATTGTATTTAGGTGGTGATGGTGGATATGATACTCATTTCGCTAAAATTGGCGAAAAATTTGGGGAATTTGACTATGTGATTTTAGAAAACGGACAGTACAACGTTGCTTGGCAAGCCATTCACATGTTGCCCCCAGAGGTTTTCCAGGCAGCAACTGATTTAAAAGCAAAAAATCTTATTCCTGTTCATTCCTCAAAATTTAAGTTAGCATTTCATTCATGGAATGAACCATTATCCGAAATAACTAAAATTTGCGAAAACAAACTTCCAGTTTCCACCCCCAAAATCGGTGAAGTTTTATATCTCAACCAAACCAATCAATCATTTTCCAAATGGTGGGAAAATGTTAAATAATAGTTTTATTTATAACCAACTCGTTTAAAAATTAACCCTACTTTGATTTCACGCAAAGGCTGTTAAGCTGATCGAAAAGATTTCGTAAAGATACAATTACAAACCTTGCGTTTCTTTCGTGATTTTTCATTTCGGACTTTGCGTGGAACTATACCTATGTTAGTTTTATTCAAAATTGGAATTTATTACATCTGGCGTTTGGGTTTCTTCTGATTTATAATCGATTTGGATAAGTTCTATTTCGTCGATTGTTAACCAACCAACTAAACCATTGGGAGTTTTAATCTCAAAGTTTTTCATATCTAACGTATTTAAAACTTGTACTTTAGTTCCTTCATGTAAATTAAATAAAATTTTCCCATCCTGAGTTGGCGCACTTAATACATTACAACTTTTTGCAACTACAATAGCATGTTGCCAAATTTTTATGGCTTTTACTTGCTGTTTAGCAATTAATCCAAAAATGATTGATATGGTAAATAAAATTGCTGTTATATATAATTTGATTTGATATTTATGAGAAACTTTTAACAACAACAAAACTATTGTTAGACATAAAAATAATAGGGACAGATATCCAAAAACATTTGCCGAAACAATTCTATTAAGTTTATACAAAAAAACTGCAAAACTAAAATCTGGAACTTTTTCGAAGTCATCTTTTAAAAATTTTTGGGCAATTTGTAAGTTATATTGCGCATCTTTAAATTGAGGGTTTAGCCATAAGGCACGTTCATAACACAAAATACTTTTACCTAAATTCCCTAAATTATAATAGGTATTTCCTAAATTATAATACAATTCGGAGTTGTTAAAACCTTCTGATTCTAGTTTTTGAAAATATACTAATGCCTTAGAATATTCGGTGTTTTTATATGCTATAATAGCAGAATCTAATAAATTGTTATTTGCTTTAGTAGTTAAAAAACTAAAAAATAAACTAAGCAACAAAATAGATAAAAAGTTATATTTGAACATCTTATTTTTATTTAAATTTCGACCACTAATCATTAGCTAACAAGCACTCTTCTTCAATTAATTTAATCAAATCTGAACTTTCTTTTGCTAGTTTATTATAATTTATATTTCCACCAGCATATTGTGAGCGCGTTAAGTCATTAATTACTTGTTTTGTACGTTGAATTAATTCTTCTGATATTTGATTTTGTTGTAAAATCTCCACTAAATCATTTATACTTTGTTTGCTTTTATCTAAATTGAATATATTTATCCAATATTTTTCCCACAACATCATCACTTCATTTCCTTTTAAATTTTCTTTTTTTCCAATCAAATTAAATTCCTTAATTATTTGTAATACTTTGCTTTTTCTTTGTTCTGTTTTATCTGGAAAAAATCTAACTAACCATGGTAAAAAACTCAAAACTAACCAAAAAACAGACCCCAAAATTAATGCATACGTAAACCATTTAGATTCTGGAATATAACTAATTTCAATTTTTTGCGGAGCAAAATCGGTTTTTAAAAATCGGATTTCTTCATCAACAGCTTCTACCTTACTTGATTGTGTACTAGAAAACAAAGCTTTTCCTCCATTATTATCACCCTCACCACCTACTTGTATATTCACACTTTCTGTTGCTATTTTTTGATACAAACCCACGGTTGGATTAAAATAATGAAGTGTAAAAGATGGTATAGAGTAAGCACCAAATTTTCGAGGAATCACAACATACTCATAAATTTTTTTACCTTTTTTTCCTAAAGTAGAAATAGTAGTTTGCTCGTTTATAGTTGGATCAAAAACTTCCCAATTTGCTGGGAAATCTGGACTAACACTTTTTAAAATTTCAAAATTACCCGCACCACTTAAAACAAACTTAACCGTTAAGGCATCATTGGCATTTAAAGAGTTTTTATCCACTTCTACTTTAATTTTAAAATCACCCACCAAACCACTAAATTCGCTATTGGATGGCGGTAAAGCTCTTACATTGATGGTAACTTTGGGCGCTAGTACTTTTTTATCCACTCGTTCCCTTCTACCAAACCATCCATCGTTAATCACTTTAAAAGTTGCATATTCTATTGGAAAAGAAGCAATTTCTTTTCTCCCACTTTTTACAGGCGATAACAAATGAGATTGAAATTGTACTGTGTAATATTGTTTTCCTTTAATCATCATTGTAGAAGCACCAAATCTATCCAACTCCTTAAAGTTAAAATCACCAAAATTGATAAAAGGATTTCGAGTGATAAACTGTCCTTCATCTTGTAAAGGATATTGTGTAAAAATGGTGTATGTTAACGTAAAACTTTCTCCCTGATAAGGATTGTAATTACTACATTCTACCACCACAAATTGGTCTTTATCTAAATCATCCTCAGGAACGTTTAACTTTTTTACAAAAATTTGTTTTCCAGCACCACGATAAACTTTTCCGTTAAAAGTTACCTCTGCGTCTGGTAAAACTAAAGAACCTCTTTTTAAAGGTTTTAAAATAAAAATGATTTCATATTTATCTTCTGATTTATTTACTCGTTTTCCATTGATTATGATTAATGACGAAGATGAATTACTCCTAACTTTAGTGTCAATTAATTGAAATCCATCAAATTGCGGACGAGTAACTTCTTTAATATCTGCATTTTCGATTATAAAAGAATAATACACATATTCGGAATCAAAATACTGATTTTTATCCGTAGCAGTACTTACTTTAACTTCGGGCTCAGCCACCAAAATTAAAGGTAAACAAACGGTAATGATGAAAATCCAAAAATTTCGTACCATATTTAACATTTTACCAATCTTTATCGCTCTTATACTTTTGTTGTTGCATTTGTTGTTGAATTAATTTTTGCAACAATTGTTTTTCGTTATCATCTAAATTATTCAACATTTTTTCTGCCTCTTCCTTACTTAATTCGTTAGGTTTAGGCATATTTTGCTGATTTTTATCTTGTTGATTATCAGACTTTTTTTTATCCTTAGAGGAATCATTTTTTTTATCCTTTTTATCTTTATTATCCTGATTATCTTTTCCGTCTTTATTATCCTTACTGTCTTTATCTTCCTTATTGTCCTTATTATCTTTATTTTCCTTGTTTTCTTTTTTATCGTTTTTATCTTTGTTGTCCTTTTTATCTTCTTGTTTCATCTTTGATAAAGCATAAGATAAATTGTACCTAGCATCTTTATTTTGTGGATTCAACTTTAGTGTTTTTTTGTAATTATCCACAGCTTTTTGGTATTCCTGTTTTTTAAGTTGTGTGTTTCCTAAATTATAATGAATATTTTCCAAATTAACATCTTTTGATTTCAGCAATTCCTCATACAATTTTTCAGCTTCGTTTAACTGATTATTTTTATATAAGCTATTGGCTAAGTTGTATTTAGCAGTATTGTTCTCTGGATTTTCTGCCAAGGCATCCAAATATTTATTTAAAGATTCTTTGAACAAAGAATCTTTGTAGAGTTTGTTACCTTCGCGAATAAGAGATCTTTCCTTTTGGGCA
>JBEEPA010000266.1:0-3206 GCA_041191385.1 Bacteroidota bacterium
CTGGAAAAAATTATTTTAAAAGATCATCATTTGTATGGTAGCAACAGGTTGGGGTATCAGGAATACAACAAGGCTTTGCCTTTAAACAATGGCAATGTGGTAACCAATAATTTTAGTTCGCAGGAGGATGTTGTTGGTTGGGTTTTGTTTAGTACAATAGCAAGAAGTTGGATAGAAAATTTTGTTAAGTAATAGAATTTCTAAATTATAAAGTTTAATTTGGATATAAAGATGAAAAAGGCTGCTTTTCAAGCAGCCTTTTTTTTTATAAAACTATTTCTCTAAAAGTTTATTTAAACTTTCTTCATCTAAAGAACCTTGATGGAATTTGGTTTTACCATTTGGGAAAACAACTAATGTTGCTGGTATAGAGCCTTTCCAATTTGCATTTATTTTGGGGTAAAATGAATTTAAATCGCTTTCGTTTAACCAATAAACATTAGATTTTAAATTCTTTTTTTCAATCATATTTGTAATTTTAGTTTCATAGTTATTTTTAAAATCTAAACTAATTAAATGCACCTGAATATTTTCGTTATTTATTTTCTCGAAAATTGGTAATTCCTTTACACAAGGAACACACCAAGTTGCCCAGAAATTTATAACTTTTATATCTTTTTTATTTTTTTCAATTATTTTGCTAACGTCAGCTTGTTGTATTATTTTAAATTTTAAATCACTTTGTAATACAAAACTCATTAATAAAATTGATGATATAAAAGAAAAATAGGTTGTTTTAAGCATAATTTTTAATGTATTATAATTTTTTGAACAATATTAGATTTTGCATTGCTTAACCTTACAAAATAAGTACCACTATTTAGCTGTGGTAATTCGATTTTTTCAACAGTGCTTTGTATCTCTTGTTCCATTATTTTTTTACCATCTAAACTTAAAATTTCTACAAAATTGTAGGCTACACCTTTAAATTCAATAAAAATATGTTGTTTTGCTGGATTTGGATAAATATTTACAAAGGCTTTATTTTGTAAAGCATTAGTAGGTATAGAGATTATTATAGTATCTTTTAATACACATCCTAAACTATCTGTTATACTTACAATATGTTCACCACTACACAAATTACTCGCACTTGCAGAATCGGATAAACTGATATTCCAGCTATAATTATAAGGTTTTACACCTCCGCTTGTGTTAGTTTGTGCAAAACCAATACAGTTACCATTTTCTTGTACTACATTTATAAACTCGTTTATTAAAGGGTTTGGGTTGGTTAAGTTAACATTAGTAGAGCTATAATTACCAATTGCATCTGTTATATCTATATTGTAGTTACTTGAACATAAATTTTGAATAGTGTACAAAGATGTTTGGTGTTTAATTCCGGATAATCTATCATATTTATTTAAATTATAAGTGAAAGTGTTAATGGTTTGATTGTTGATTTTAATTTCATATGGTTCAATGCCGTGTTCTAAAAATAATTCGATTTTACCATTACAACTATCTGCACATTTTATTGGAGAAAATGCTAAATCAGTATCAATGTTTCTAATTGTGTAATATGCTGAATCGATTTTAACAGCTTGATTTTGTATATCGGTTAAATTGTTGCCTATAATCAGTGCAAAAGCAACTTTTATGGATTGATTCGCAGGTATGTTATATGGCCCAGCGCCCATACTTTGAGCTACATCTGTTGCAACATTAACAGAGTTTCTTGCATTTCCAGCAGAAATAGCCGCAAATTGCTCGGCTTTACTAAATCCATCGTATAAATTAATACTACTATTTTGTCCGTTGCTTTGGAAAGCATAATGTGTGAAATTTGTATCCTTTAGTAATTTTATACCGGCATGTATACCATTTGTTGTGTAACAATAAGCTAATAGATTAATTGAGTCAAAATTTGCTAAATTAGCTTCATAGTTTTCAATGTCCCAATCTGCAAAAATACTTACATAAACATTTTGCAAATCTGTATTTGTGGTGTTTTTGATTGTATATTCTTTAATCACACTGCCTTCTACACCATTTTTATTCCATGATAAGTTTTTTTCGATAACAGAAACACCTAAACCTATATTGTTATTGTTATCATTGTAAAATGCAGTAGCGTCGAGCTGGCTTTCTTTTCCAGGATTTTTTATTTCAATTGATTTTTCAGCAGTAAAGTTGCCGTCTAAAGCAAACGAAATTTTATTATTAGCATTTCCAATTATTAAGCCCGATTGAAAAAGAAGGTTGTTTCCGTTTTTAAATTTAATACCAATTCCTTGAGTATTATTTCCTCCATCATTAAATCCAATTTTACCAGTTGCTGTGATCGTTTTACTAACATTATTATTGTTGTAAGTAGTGTAATCTGGATTTAATATTAATTCATAATATTGTCTAGAAATATAATTGCCATCAATCATTTCAAATAAAAATCCTACTTTATGATTATAAGGTAAGTTTTGTAATATAACCGCGTTAAAAGGTGTGTTTTGTAAATCGCGAACCAAATTTGTTCCTAAACTTCCGATATTAATATCATTGTTTAGAATTTGAATAAAAGCAGAATTTGATGAAATTTTTATAATTGCATTAGGGCTAGTTTCTGCTAAAAAATTAGCAACATTTCCCCAAATTCTTAAAGTGTCTCCTGATGTAAAAAAATTATTATTTAAATCTGCAGTTTTAATATTATAAAATTGTAAGCCCGGTTTAGTAAAGTCGGTTAACATCCTCTCCATATTTAATCTTCCATGTCCCATTAAGCCTTTAAAATTTTCATTTCCAGCTATATTATCGGTATTGTCAGCTGTGGATTTTAATTGTTCTGCAATTTGAAGAGCAGTTAAATTTGGGTCGTAACTCTTTAAAATTGCAGCAGCACCAGCAACAATTGGGGCAGATATAGAAGTTCCTTTTCTTCCACTTGCAGTTGTACCATTGTTTAATATTGAAAAAACATTAAGTCCTGGAGCAGTAATATCAACAGAATAATTGTAGTTACTTCCTTCCGTAGTACTACTTATCCACTTAACATCATTAGAATTTGTACCTCCAACACTTAATGCCCATTGATAACTAGCAGGATAAAATAAATCTGGAGCATTACTGTTTCCTGCTGCACAAACAACTAAGGCATCTTTATTTATGGTTGCATAATTTATTATATCAAGATGAGCTTGATTAAATGAATTGGCTGATCCCCAAGATGCATTAATAATATTGCATCCATGGTCTGCTGCATAAAC
>JBEEPA010000267.1:0-3993 GCA_041191385.1 Bacteroidota bacterium
TTTATATAATTATTCTAACTTTTAGTCTATAGCCCAAGCGTTATTTAGCTAATTTAATTGTAATTTATATGTTGTTAGCAAACATAATAATAGCCGTTTTATTTGGATTATTATCACTGAATATCCTCAAAAAATTCAATCAAAATAAACCAACAGCTTACAAATCATGAAAAATTTATAAGTTTTTATATAATTTTTTTACCTTTATCGAGTTAAATGGATTTATTGAAGAATTTTGTATAAACACCTTGTCATAATTATTGTTTTGATTATTTTTACTAGTTCCTGTCGAACCAGTAAAAATGCTGTTCCTAATCGTTTGTATCATTACACAACTGTAAAATTTAATGGTTATTTTCATGGTAATGAGGCGCTTAAAGAGGCTTACAGCAATATCCAAAAAAATCATGTAGACGATTACACTCAAATTTTACCCATTTTTAAAACTGGAACACCCGAAATTGTTAGTGCTCAAGGTGCTTTGTTGGATCGTGCGATAAAAAAAGCTGCCAAAATGCGCGATAAACACTCCATGGTTTTTAAAATCGAAAAAGAAGATAAGGAGGTGAATAAAATGATTGATGATTGCTCTTTGTTAATGGCACGCGCTCAGTTTTACAAAAAAGATTATCCTGCTGCTATACAAACCATAAAGTTTCATTTAAAAGCATATCCTAAAAACAAAACTTATTTTAAAGCTGTTTTGTATTTGTTACGATGTTACTATTACGACAAAAACATGGTAGATTTTGAAGCTAAAAAAACCTTAATTGAAGAGGCTCCTAATTTTCCTAAAAGTTTAAAAAGTTTGTACAATCAAATAAGAGCCGAGTTTTATTTAGCGGATAAAAATTATACAAATGCATTGGAACATATTGATTTAGCTTTACAAACAGAAAAAATTAAACGTACTAAACAACGTTTAATTTTTATATCAGCACAAATTTATCAGCTAAAAGGCGACGAAAATAAAGCTGCACAATTGTTTGATATTGTGGCGAAAAAATCATTGGATTTTAATTTAGGGTTTCAAGCAAAATTAAATTATGCACTCACTTTTCAAAAAACTTCTAAAAGTAAATCTTTAGATTTATTGGCAAAAATGATAAACGATAAAAAAAATAAGGAGTTTTTAGACCAAATTTATTTTGTTAAGGCAAAAATTCACCGTCAAAATTTGGAGGAAGAAAAAGCAATCGAAAATTTTAAATTATCGGCTTGGAAAAGCGTTAACAATCCAAAACAAAAAGCTTTGTCCTATTTAGAATTGGGAAATTATTATTTCGAACTTAAAAATTATAAAAATGCATATACTTATTTGGATAGTTCCTTAAAAACTTTGCCAACAACCTATCCAAATTACGATGACATTGTTTTAAAAACCAATAGTTTAACCGAGTTAATGGATGGATTAAAAAGTATAAATTTACAAGATAGTTTATTGCGCTTATCTAAAATGTCAGAATCTGAAAGATATCAGGTTATTGAGAAACAAATTGAGCAAATGAAAAAGTTGGAAAACGATAAAATTGCTCAAGAAAAATTAAAACAAGAATTAGCAGTACAACAAGCAAATAATACTGTAATTCCAAATGCTTTTACTAATACGGGTTCTACTTGGATTTTTGATAATGTGGAAACTTTACCTAAAGCCTACAATGATTTTGTGAAAATTTGGGGAACTCGTAAATTGGAAGATCATTGGCGTAGAAGTAAAAAATCGACAAGTTTGAATTTTGATGCTCAACCCGAAAATGCTGCAAATTCAGCTAACAATGCTGTTCCAAGTTCCGAAAAGTATAATCCTGAATATTATTTATCTAAAATCCCAAAATCTCCCGAAGAAATATCTGCAGTAAAATCAGTTTTAAAAAAATCAATTTACAATGTAGCCGAAATTTACAAATTTAAATTAAAGGATATTCCCGAATCTAATAAATACTTTAAACGTTTTGTTACCGAATTTAATGAAGGGGAAGAGATTGCAGTTGCAAAATATCAATTATACAGAAGTTATGTAGAACAAAAAGATGCAATAGAAGCGGATAAAATGAAAATGGATATTTTAAAAAATCATGGCGATACTAAATATGCTGATTTAGTTAAAAACCCTAATAAGTTTGAGCAGGAAGAGGGTTTAAATAATAAAATGAACGAATTATACGCTAAAGTTTTAGCATTATATAATCAACAAAATTATAATGCTGTTGTGGAAAATTGTGTGCAAATAATAAATGAAAATCCTGATAATCCATTTACACCAGAATTTGCTTTACTTAAAACATTTGCTGTTGGTAAATTAAAAGGTGCTAAGGTTTTTGAAGAAGAAATTATGGCGTTACAAACGCAATACGACGACAGTAATATTTCGGGTAAAGTTTATGCTATCATCAAAAGAATTCAGAGTAATAAGGATGCAGAAATGGAGTTAGTCCTTAAACAAGAAGCAAAACAAAAGGAATTTGTTGCTGTAGATAATTTAACACAAATGTATGCAATTATATCTTCTACAAATGGTATAGATTTGGATAAAATTCAACAAGAAATACAGGCTTTTAACCAACAAAATTTCCCGCAAATTAAATTAACTATGGAACAAACCAAATACTCGGATAATGAAAAGGTAATCGAAATTAAGTTTTTTAATACTAAAGAGGAAGTTAAAAATTACCATACTTTAATTACACAAAAGGTTTTATCTAAATACAATACTTTAGGAAATAGGTATTTTCCAATTACCGAAAATAATCTTAAAACTTTAGTGAAATTTAAAGAAGTAGAAAAATACTTTGCGTTTTACAAACAAAATTATTAATAAGGCGTTACAAAAATGGTTTCGAATAGTATTATTGCCTAATTCACTAATTGTTCAAACATGGTATTTCGTAAGCTTTTACTTATCCTATTTTTGCTTTCTTCCATTTTTAGCTTTGCGCAAAAACAAGATGGTGGTTACTACAGATATTATGTGCAAAATGGCGATACAATTGTAATTGTGGATTTACCTGTTGTGGTAATCAATAATCGGAACAAAAGAAAACCGCTTACCAAACAACAAATTAAACGCTACGATAGGTTAACTATATACGTTAAAAAAGTATATCCTTATGCCAAATTAGCTGGTACTAAATTAAAAGAATACGAGGGCGAATTGTTAGCTGCAAAAGATGATAAACAACGCCGAAAAATCATGAAAAATGTGGAAAAAGCGCTTAAAGAAAAATATGGGGAGGAACTTAAAAAATTAACTATTACGCAAGGCAAAATTTTATTGAAGTTAATCGACAGAGAAACAGGTAAAACTTCCTACGAATTGGTGAAAGAACTTCGTGGTAAAACTTCTGCAACTATGTGGCAAGGTTTGGCTTTACTTTTCGGACAAAATTTAAAATCGGATTATAACCCACAGGAAGACGACTGGATGATAGAAGACATCGTGCAAAAAATCGAACGCGGCGAGTTGTGATAATGGATTAAAGCAACATTTTTTTATTTAATTTCATACTCAACATCAAAGGTTGAATAAATTTTGATTTTACGCATGTTAAGTGTTTCGATATCAAAATCCTGAAAATTTGAACGTCCGTTAATGGTATTTCCTACTTTATCATAATATTGACGGGAATCGTTATTTTGAATAGTTTTAGTTGGAAAAATTTCAATTACTGAAACAGGATTAGAAAGGTTAACGCCTAAGTTAGATGAAATAGTTTGTGCCTTTAATTTTGCGTTTTCTAAAGCTTTATTAATCGCAACTTGTTTATATTCTTCTAATTTCGAATTTTCTAAATTAACAATTGTAACATTATCCGCACCAGTTTTAATTAATTTGTAGATTAAGCTATCTATGATATTAAGATTAGAAATAGTTAATCGATAGGATTTACTTATTGAAACAGAATTGTTTTCTACTTTATTTAAACCTCCCCAGCCATGTGCAGTTAAATTATCTAAAACCAAATCTTTTTTTTGTATTTCAAATAAACTTAAAAC
>JBEEPA010000268.1:0-2511 GCA_041191385.1 Bacteroidota bacterium
TCCGTCAGACCCGGGTTTTCCGGTTTCATTATTAAATGCATGAAGTGTTAGTAAAGCTTCGAGCACTGTCAAACCACCTGTGCCGGAATCAAATACACCGATAGGAAGCGAGGTTTTTTTAAAGTTTTTTGTTGCTTGAGCACCAACAATGATTGGAGCCATTATAGTCAAAACACAAACAATAAAATAAATTCGTTTCATAATCTCTTTTTATACAACTAATGTAATTAATTTTAATTTAATCTAGTTCATATGAACCCAACCGTCACTCAATATATAGCAAGTGCTAAACACTGGAAAGAAGAGCTACAAGCTATTCGTGAAATATTACTAGAAACTGAACTCATCGAAGATTTTAAATGGCGGACGCCTTGCTATACACTCAACAATAAAAACATTGTGATTATTGCACCGTTTAAAGAATATTTTGCACTAGCTTTTTTTAATGGGGCTGCTATAAGTGATAGTGCCAAATTATTAGTAAAGGCAGGGGCTAATACTCAATCTGGCAGACAATTAAGATTTAAAGACAGTAAAGAAATTCTACATCAAAAAGCCATCATTAAAAAGTATATAAAAGAGGCTATCTCTATCCAAACCACAAATATCGTCGAGACCACAAGACCCGCAGCACCACTAGTTGAAGTCCAAGAATTAAATACAATTTTTAAATCAGATGTGGCCTTTAAAAAAGCATTTCAGGCATTAACGCCTGGTAGACAAAGAGGATATCTCATTTACTTTTCAGGTGCTAAACAATCAGAAACCAGGGTGACCCGCATAGAAAAATATAGAGATAGAATTTTATCAGGCATTGGCATTACAGATTGTACCTGTGGTCTTTCAAAAAGAATGCCTAACTGTGATGGCTCACACAAATACTTAAATAAATAAGTTAGCATTACTTTTTATGCCAACGTAAGACCGAAGCAGCTACTCGTTTTCCCAACTGTTTACCTTTTAGTAAAAAAGCATCATTCATTTTAGTATCAAAAGGGGCCTCATTTGTAATTGCAGATGCACCAAATGGAGCAGTCCAGTCGTCACCACCTACTACTACCATTCCAAAAACAAGCATGGCGTGTAAAATTGAAACCTGCACCAACTCTTCACCTGAAGAGATACCCCCTCCAGTAACAAATGCAGCTCCAATCTTATTTTTTAAGGGCGCCCCTTCAAACGGCCATGACTCAATAAATTTTAAAACATCTGAAGATACATTAGCATTATAAACTGGACTTCCTATTATAATTGCATCCGCCATTAAAAGATCGTTTGTAGTTGTTTGTTCAATAGGCTTAATTACTACTGCAATATCATCATGGATGGCCGCACCTTTTGCAATGGCATTTGCCATGAGTGCTGTTTTCCCTGATTTAGAATGATACGTTATTAAAATTTTATGCGCTTTTTGTGCTATTGAACTTGTAGACCAAAAAAATAAAATCAGCAAAAAGAATTGTTTTGTTTTCATGATTTATCTTTTAGTTAGAACGATCTAATTGATACACTAAAATATCTCCAGGTTGGCAATCAAGTGCTTTACAAATAGATTCTAGGGTACTAAAACGAATGGCTTTTGCTTTTCCCGTTTTTAGTATTGACAAATTAGCCAAAGTCAATCCTACTCTATCTGATAGCTCATTTAAAGAAACTTTTCTTTTGGCCATCATAACATCTAAATTTACTTCTATTGCCATGGTTATACTGTTAAATCGTTTTCTGATTGGAGTTCAATACCTCTTTTAAAAATAGTAGCGATAATAATTAATACAGCAGACATCAAAATAAAAGCTTTACCATCTGTCCAATACTCGTTCAATTGATTTACATCAAATCCTTTTTCTGAAAAATTATGTACAACCTTGGTTGCAATGATACTTAACAAACCAATAGTAAAGGTTACAGTTCTTATTCGGCTAATTTGATTTGAAACAAATACACTAAAAGGTTTTTGTAAATCTAGTTTACTGATAAGTTTAATCACCTCGTAAAAGAGAAATGCTTTTAATATTGAAATAGATAAAATAAAGCTGTAGATCAAAAAGAAAACAAATTGACTCTGCTCATACATGGCACTTAGGTCGAGTTTGTTGTACAAGTTTTTTAAAACCAGTGGGTTAAATAAACTATACACAAAATTGACTACTAAAGCCCCCGTTTCGATACATAGTCCTACAAAAATAAACCAAGCCACTATTTGTAGGAACTTGATTACGAACCCTGTTTTTTTGGTCATATGCTTAATTTTATGACCCAAAACTAGCTATATTTATTGATAAACAATAAATATTTATTAATTATCGTTTTCTATGTACTTTTTAGCATCGGTTGGGTAAAGGGAGGTATACAAAGCTCTTACCTGTTTTTGTCTTTTGATATCTTTCTTTCGCTTGTAAATCTCATCGCACCTTTCTAAAACATCTTTTGGTACCGGAATAAGATAGCCCAATTGTTTAGATTGAGTTTCAAAAAACAAAGCGATGTCTGTTTCTGGCTTAAATGATGGCG
>JBEEPA010000269.1:0-3008 GCA_041191385.1 Bacteroidota bacterium
TCCAGATTTTCAAGAATTTGTTCCGAAAATGGCATCAAATTTATTGGTGCTACACCCGAACAAATTGATGGAATGGGAGATAAAGCAAGGGCAAAAGCTACAATGATTGCGGCTGGTGTGCCTTGCGTACCAGGTTCGGCAGGTGTAATTACTAGCGATGAACAAGCTATTGCAGATGCTAAAAAAATTGGCTATCCAGTAATGGTTAAAGCTTCGGCTGGAGGTGGTGGTAGAGGTATGCGTATGATTACTTCTGAGGCTGAATTGTTGGATAAAATTAATGATGCCAGAAGAGAATCTAAAGCTGCATTTGGAAATGATGAATTATACATGGAAAAATTCATCGAAGAACCTCGACATATCGAAATTCAAATTGTAGGTGATCAATACGGTAATGTTTGTCATTTATCCGAAAGAGATTGTTCTGTACAACGTCGTCATCAAAAATTATTAGAGGAAACTCCATCGCCTTTTATGACGAAAAAATTGAGAGATGACATGGGACAGGCAGCAATTAAAGCTGCAAAAGCTGTAAATTACGAAGGTGTTGGTACGGTTGAGTTTTTAGTAGATAAACATCGTAATTTTTACTTCATGGAAATGAATACTCGTATTCAGGTGGAGCATTGTGTTACGGAAGAAGTTGTAAATTACGATTTAATACGCGAACAAATTAAGGTGGCTGCCGGACATAAAATCAGTGGTAAAAATTATGAGCCTCAAATGCATGCCATTGAGTGTAGAATTAATGCCGAAGATCCGTTTAATGATTTCCGACCATCGCCAGGTAAAATTTTAAATTACCATGCTCCAGGAGGTCATGGTATTAGAATAGATACACATGTATATGCTGGATATACTATTCCGCCAAACTATGACTCGATGATTGCAAAGTTAATTTCAGTTGCACAAACAAGAGAAGAAGCTATTGCAAAAATGAAACGAGCTTTGGAAGAATACGTAATTGATGGAATAAAAACAACAATCCCTTTCCATATAAAATTAATGGAAAATAAAGATTTTATCGAAGGAAACATTACAACAAAATTCCTAGATACATTCGAATTTTAATATATAAAACCTCAGGAAAACCTGAGGTTTTTTTATTTATAAACGCACAAAAAAATATATATGTTAAGAAAATTAATTATTTTATTATTTGTATCTGTACCTTTAATTTCTTGCAATAAAAATCCATACGAAAATACTTTAATTAGTCCGATTGAAAACATTTCGTATTTATTTGATTTTTTTATCGAACAAAAATATACGATTATAATAGAAAACGATTCTTTATATAAAGCATATAATTTGCAAATTCCAAAAGATAGTGTAGTAAATCAAGGCATATTTTACCAATATATTTTAAAAAATTGTATTGATAATAGTTATGGAAATTACATTAAAATAACCAATGAAAAATTATTTAATCAGTTTATAAAAGCAAATCAAAAAGAAATTTTATTGGATGATAATTTGCAACTTAAATATCAAAAAACAAAGACTGAATACTTATTGTTTTTGGTGAATAAACAAAATTTTTTAGAATTTTCGAGTGTTGTAGATTATCAAACTACAAAAAACGATACGGTTATATTTAATTTGAAAAATGAAGACTTGATTAAAAAATACGAAGTTTTTCAACTTGAAAAACCATTGTTTTTAATTGCTGAAGACCAAATTATTGTTCAACCGCAACAAATTAAAATAAATTATGTAAATAAGAGTGTGAAAATTTTCCCTCAAACTACAAAATAAAAACCTATGCTATGAAACGCTTTATAATAATTATTAGTTTATTGTATAGTCCGTTCGTTTTATGGGCACAAAACCTACAAATTTTAAATAAATCAAACAGTTTATTAAGCGATAATATTAACGCAATTGATGTTGATGAAAATTATCTTTGGGCGGCAACAAAAGAAGGTATTTACCGAATTAATAAAAATTTAAAAAATCCCGAAAGTAAAATTTTTAAAGCAACCAGCGCTCCTGTAATTTCTATTGTTTCCTATCCAGATAAAATTTTAATCGGATTAAAAGATAAAGGTTTATATACAATGGATAAAACAACTTTAGAATTTAACTCGGTTTTTAAATCAAAATTTGGTAAAAATTCAATCGAACTTATTAAATCAAGTAAAAGTACCATAGCTAAAAACAATAAGCTATTTTATTATATAGATATTTACAAGGATAGTTTATTGGAAATTAACGAGTTGGATAGTAAAATAAATAAAACCGTTTCTGAAAATTTTAAATGGAAAGATGACACTCTTTTTATTCATAAACTAGCTTATTTAAATTATGCAGAAAAAAATATTGAACTTTTAAGCGAAAATGAAAAATACAGTTTAGTTAATATAGAAAATGAAAAATTTCTTTTTGTAAAAGAATTTAAATGTTTATTCCCAATTAAATTAGACACTTCTTATTCGATTAAACAATATGAGTTATTAAATGATAATTTATTAATGGTTTGCAATAAGGGTTTGTTAGTTATGAATATACCAGCTCAAAAATTCACAAAACCTCTTTCTAAAGTATCAATAACGAGTATAAATAATAAAATTTACGATAAAACAAAACCATATCTAGTTCCAAAAAAATCTATTTTAAAATTAAAATTTCATACAGAGAATTTAGGTGCTGAAAATGAACTTTTAATTGGTAAAAGTTTAGATAGATTAACCTATACTTGGGAGAAATTCTCGATAAAAGAAATTGTTGCTAACAACAATGAAAACCCAATTTATTTTAAAGTAAAAAATATTAGAGGAGATGAAAGTGAAATTATTGAACTTAATTTGGATATAAAAAGTGATTTTAACTTGAATATTATAAATTTAATTTTAGCTTTGATTTTGGTTTTAGTTTATACCTTTGCAATCATTTGGTTTATTACGAATAAAAAAAATAAAGAAATTAGATTGTTGGAAGGAGATATTATTAATAAAACCAAAGAAATACAAGAATTAAAAAAGAAAATAACTTAAAATAAAATTAGT
>JBEEPA010000270.1:0-4489 GCA_041191385.1 Bacteroidota bacterium
AATTGCTAACGCACACTATGATATAAGCTCTTTTATTAAAGCATTAGAAAAGTTTGGAGAAACACATGATTATCAATTAAATATCATTGGGGAATTTACAGATGAACTTTTAAGTAAAATAAATAATACAAAAGTAATAAAAAATATTAACTTTTTAGGTTATTTGCCTCATAAAGAAGCTGTTAAGTATACAAATTCTTCGGATTTATTACTTTTAGTGATTCCTAATGTCCCTAATAATAAGCTGATTTACACAGGGAAATTATTCGAATATATTGCAAGTGATAATCCGATATTGTGTATTGGTCCAAAAAATGGTGATGCAGAAATAGTAATTGAAAAAAATAAATTTGGTAAATCTTTTGAATATACAGAAGTAAGTAAAATTTATGATTTTATTTGTTCTGTTTCAAATGGTGATTTTAGAAGAAATACCAATATTAATGATGTAAATAAATATTCTAGAAAAAATTTAGCTTATGAATTTTCCAAACTTATAAAGTAAGTTTTATAATTTAAATTATTATTTTCGCAATATTATTGGCTCCGTAGTTCAACTGAATAGAATATCAGATTTCGGCTCTGAGGGTTGGGGGTTTGAATCCCTCCGGGGTCACAGAGGCAGAGTGAGAAACAAAGCGAAAGCGATGATTAATCACTTGCCTTTTTTTAATTCTATTAAAAAAATATACTTAAAATTTATATTTATCATTTTGATAATTGATACTGTAAAGTAAATTAGGCATTAGTTTATTGTATATTTGCAAAAATAAATTATATGGCTTGGAATAATTTAACAACTTTAGATCAACTAAATGATATTGCTGAAAAATCAAATACGAAAGCTCAGTTGATTTTTAAACATAGCACAAGATGCTCTGTAAGTTCTTTTGCTAAAAGAATTTTAAACGATGAAATTAATAGCGAATATGAGTCCAAAATTGATTTTCATTATCTAGATTTAATTGCTTTTAGAGAGGTTAGTAACGCAATTGCGTCAAAGTTTAATGTTTTTCATGAAAGTCCCCAAATACTATTGATTCAAAATGGAAAATGTACTTATCATGCTTCACATTCGGATATTACACTAGAAAAAGTTGATGTTTTGTTATAAATTAACATCAAAATTTAATTTTTTGTTTTCTTGGAACGTTATTTGTTGTAAATTTATTTATTAAATTACATCTATATGAAAACGATTCTGTCTACAATTTTAGTTGCTGTTTTAGGTTTAAATAGCATAGCGCAAAATAATTCCTGGAGCAGCTCTAGTGGTGATGGAAGCGATAAAGATACCAGTAAAGTTGAGGAAAATAGAGGTTTTGGAGAATTGGGTTATAACCTACATTTTGCCATGCCTATTAGGGAATTTTATAAAGATTTTAGTGGAAATGGTTATCCTTTTTTCACTGCTCACGAATTTAAATACAATTATCATTGGGATGTAGAAGGCAACGTGTTACCTTTTATTGGAGGAAATATTTTTTTAAGTACCAATAATAAATCTCAAATTGCGTTACCTGCGGGAGATTATCATTTAAATAATCGTTTATACAGTTATCATTTTAAATTAGGATTTTTATTTACTAACGATTATAACAAAACTTCGCCATACATATATGGATTTTACGGAAACCTCACACATCGTATTAGAGATGAGTTATTTATCCCTAACGAATTTGGTTTTGCCGAATCTGCAGCAGGAAGTTTAGGTGAAATTTCCAGGGTACAATCTGCTAATTATGGTTTGTCATTGGGTGTTAAATCTGAAATTACCAAATATTTACTATTTGATTTTGGTATTATGTGGATGAATAGCAGTAGAAATATTAATTTTTTAAGTAGAGATTTAGATTTAAGAACAATTTCTTCAAATAATAATATTTCAGATGTTCAGCTCGAATACAATACAGGAACAGCTAGATTAAATTTAATTACTGTATCAGTTGGTTTGGCATTTAAATTTTCATCTTCTGGAAGAAGTAGCGGAGGATATTATCAGCCTGTTAATCATCAATACAATACACCAACTAACAATAGATGGTGGGGTAGTGGTTGGGGCACTGGAATCCAATATGATAGATGGGGAAATCCTGTAAATCATTGGGGGAATCCAGTAAATCAATGGGGAAACCCGGTGAATCAATGGGGAAATCCTTATAATAATCCAAATAGTTTTTATAATCAACCACGAACCAACACACCTAGTAGTGGGTCTGGAGGAAGTAATGGAGGCAGAAGCGGAGGATCTATACAATATGATGGTAAAACACCAATTGGTAGAAAATAATTATTTTGAAAGTTGAGGAAAGCGAATTACTTTTGCATTGATGAGAAAAATTTTTGTAACTGGTATTGGAACTGATGTTGGTAAAACTATTGTAAGTGCAATTATTACAGAAGCTTTACAAGCTGATTATTGGAAACCAATACAATGCGGCGATTTAGAATTTACCGATAGCCACAAGGTTAAAAGATTAATTTCTTGTAAAAAAACTGTTTTTCATCCCGAAGCTTATATGTTTAAAACAGCTGCATCTCCTCATGTTGCTGCTGAAATTGAAAAAAAACAAATTCGATTAAGTAAATTAAAAGCACCTGAAACCAATAATACTTTAGTGATTGAAGGTGCTGGTGGTTTATTGGTTCCTTATAATTATAGAGGCGACACCATGTTGGATATAATTAAAGAAAATCAGGCTGAAGTTATTTTGGTATCTCGAAATTATTTAGGTTCTATTAATCATACCTTATTAACTTTAGAATGTTTGGCAACTCATGATATAAAAATTATAGGAATTATTTTTAATGGACCAGAGAATTTAGCAACAGAAAAAGTGATTTTAAACAAAACAAGAGTAAATTTTTTGGGTAGAATAAAAGAAGAGTTTATACTTAATCCAAGTATTATACAGGAATATGCGCAACAGTATATTTTTATTTAATATTTAAGTATTTATAAATCCCAAATACGTTTTTTACCTATTATTTTAAAAGAATCTTTGTGCTCTAGTATAAAAGCCATTACTAAATAAATAAGTAAAGGAGAGCCTAAAGTTAAGCAAGAAGTATAAATAAAATATACACGGATACGAGAAGTTTTTATGCCTAATTTATTTCCCCACCATGAACATACACCAAAAAATTGTTTCTCCACTAAATCACGTAATTGTTGAATCATACTGTTTTGGTTTTAATATTTTTATTCCAATGTTGCAATTTAAACATTTTTTTTGAGAACAATATACATTATTTAACTGAATTAACGATTGGGAATCCCAAAGGTTGTTGTTATTTACAAATTTAGCAGGAAAAATTTTAGTTACCTTATTTATTTCGGCTGGAATTTCGGTAAGTTGGTCTAAAAGATCTAAAATTTTATCGAGTTTTCCTTTTTCTATGTACATTGCAATAACAAAAGGAACTATTGCATTAATATAGATACGTTTAATTTGTTCGGTTCCAAATTTTTTAGGCACTTCATTTTTTGCAACCTTTTCTAAACTAAATCTATTGTCCCAATATTCATTGGCACTTTGCGAAAAAAATATTTGCATATGTTTCCAATGTATACTTTGCTCAAAAACAGATACTATATTATTCCATCTACACATATTTTGAGCTAAAATAGCTAACTGTAAATCTGGGAAATTACTTGGGCGCATTCTTAACCATTTCCACCAACTTTTTTGCATTGTCCCTAATCGATGTTTTTGATTTAAAAAGTAATATTGTTCCTGTAATTTTAAAGTGTATTTATCTGTAAAATTATTATCTAACATTCCTGATCTTCCCAATAATTAATCTTCTTGTTGTGTTAGGTTGTTTTTTTCCTTTTGTATAATTTTATAACTAATATAATTTCCTAAAATACTAAAAGGATATTTGTTTACTTTGGCGCCTAAGGATTGCAATAATATTCTAAATGCAGTTTCTTCCCAACATTTTGTTGAAGCAAAAATTTGTAAAACAGCATCAGTTTTAATTTTAAATCTCTCCAACAACAATTTTTCTTTCCAATTTATCCAATCCATAGTTGAGGTTTCGAATAAAAATTTATCGCACATCAAACTCTTTTTGGATTCAGTTAAAATTTTAATTTTATCCAAAGTTTCTTGTGATACTAAATTTTTTAATTCGATTGTTGGAAAATACCTAAGTCCGTCTACTCTTCCCATATCATCTTCCCAAACTACATGTAAAATAATAGTTTGATAAGCTTCATCAAAATGATGTAAGTGTTTCACCCAATCCGAAGATAAAATATGAATTTCAACATTTCCAACCCATTTTATATCGTCTATAACAATTGTTGCTTGAGAAAAATCAGGTCCAGCATCGCTCTCGTTATAATATCCAGGTGAAATAATTTGAACTTTTTTCCCACATTTTGAATAAATATCTGAGTTATTAAACAAAATGTATTTCCAAATACTGTGTAAAAATTTTTCGTTAATATTTTTCATAAAAACAAAAATATTAATTTTTT
>JBEEPA010000271.1:0-5300 GCA_041191385.1 Bacteroidota bacterium
CATTACCTAATTACATATCTAAAATGTTAGAAAACAATTGGTTGGGTTCTAAAACAGGTAAAGGATTTTATCATCAAGTAAAAACAGATGGAAAAAAAGAAATTTTTAGTTTAGATTTAAAAACATTAGAGTACAAGGAGCAAATAAAAGTAAAGTTCCCTACTTTAGAGTTAGCAAAAAGTGAAGAGATACTAAAAAAGCGAATTAAAATTTTAGTAAGTGGACAAGATAAAGCAGGTGATTTTTATAGATATACTTTAGGTAGTTTATTTAAGTATGTTTCTTTTAGAATCCCAGAAATATCAGATGATTTATTTAAGATTGATAAAGCCATGTATGCCGGTTTTGGCTGGGAATTGGGGCCGTTTGAATTGTGGGATGCAGTTGGAGTTAAAAACGCTGTAGGTTTATTAGAACAAAATCAGCAAAAAGTAGCACCTTGGGTTTACGAAATGTTGGGTGCAGGAATTGAAAGTTTTTATACCGTTCAAAATGGTGTGAAGATGTACTATGATTTATCAAGTAGATCCTATAAAGCTATTCCTGGACAATCTAACTTTATCATTTTAAATGATTTGCGTAAAACTAATGTGGTTTGGAAAAACAGTGGCGCATCGGTATTTGATATTGGTGAAGGTGTTTTAAATATCGAATTCCACTCCAAAATGAATACCATGGGGGGCGAGGTTTTAGCTGCAATTAATAAAGGAATTGAAATTGCCGAACAAGAAGGTTGGAATGGTGTGGTGATTTCTAATCAAGGAGCAAATTTTTCTGCAGGTGCAAATTTAGCATTGTTATTTATGTTTGCTATCGAGCAAGAGTGGGATGAGGTTGATTTTGCTGTACGTACTTTTCAAAAAACGATGATGCGTGTTCGTTACTCGGATATTCCAGTAGTGGTTGCTCCTCACGGTTTGGCTTTAGGGGGTGGTTGCGAAATTGCTTTACACGCAGATAAAGTAGTGGCTTATGCCGAAACATACACAGGATTAGTGGAAGTTGGCGCTGGGTTAATTCCAGCTGGTGGAGGCTCTAAAGAGTTTGCATTGCGAATTAGTGATGCTACTTTTGATGGCGATATAGAGTTACCAAGTTTAAAAAATGCTTTTTTAACATTAGGTATGGCTAAGGTTTCTACATCTGCAAAAGAGGCTTTTGATTTAGGATATTATAAAAATGGAAGAGATAGATTTGTAGTGAATCAAGATAGATTAATTGCTGAAGCTAAAAGAGAGGTTTTAAATTTACAAGCGCAAGGTTATACTCGCCCTGTAGAACGTCAAGATATTCGTGTTTTAGGTAGAGATGGATTGGGTATGGTTTACGCAGGCGCTAACTCAATGTACAGTGGTAAATATATTAGTGCACACGATAAATTAATTTCCGAAAAATTAGGATATGTATTGTGTGGTGGTGATTTAACAGGTAAACAAATGGTTAGCGAACAATACTTGTTAGATTTAGAGAGAGAAGCATTTTTATCTTTATGTGGAACCAAAAAAACAGTGGAGCGTATCCAGAGTTTATTAACCAGCGGAAAACCATTACGTAACTAATTGTTTAAATTTTTGAGCTTCATGAAAATTTTAGCTATTTTATTCTTATTATCGATACAATTACTGGCTCAATCTCGTAAAGAGGGCACTTATTTAATGCCAGTAAATGCGCATGATACTGTAAAACATCGCAATTTTTTAGATGCTAAAGGAAATAAGTTAGGTTTATGGCAATATTATTCACAGGAGGGATTTTTATCTTTAACGGTTAATTTTAAAAACAACAAACGTCAGGGTGAATATGTTCGCTATCAAAGCAATACTAATTTAGTTTTCGAAAAAGGTTCGTATTTAAATGGTTATAAGCATGGAAGTTACGAAAGGTATTATTCAGATGGCTCTATACGTGTAAAAGGGACTTATGAAAATGGCGAAAAAGTAGGGGAGTGGTTGTACTATCATAAGGAATCGGGAACGGTTAGGATGAAAGGAAAGTATGTAGATGGTAAAAAACATGGAAAATGGGTTATGTTGGATCAGGCTCAAATTGTAAAACAGGAGGTTCAATATCAAAATGGTTTGTTAGTAAACTATTAACAATTAAATTATTAATGTAAAAAATCTAAATTATGAATGCATATATTGTTGCTGGTTATAGATCGGCTGTAGGAAAATCAAAAAAAGGTGGTTTTAGCTTTTTTCGTCCAGATGATTTGGCTGCACAAGTGGTACAAAGGTTAATGCAAGATTTACCTCAGTTAGATCCTAATGAAATTGATGATGTGATTGTTGGAAATGCTACACCTGAAGCTGAGCAGGGTTTAAATATAGGTAGAATGATTTCACTTATGGGTTTAAATACCGTAAAAGTTCCTGGGATGACAGTAAATAGATATTGCTCTTCTGGATTAGAAACCATTGCTATTGCTGCTGCTAAAATTACCGCGGGCATGGCAAGTTGCATTATTGCTGGTGGGGTGGAAACTATGTCGCCTATTCCTTTTGGTGGATGGAAGGTAATTCCTAATTACGATGTAGCGAAAAATAATCCCGATTGGTATTGGGGTATGGGTTTAACTGCGGAGCAAGTAGCTAATGATTTTAAAGTTTCCAGAGAAGAGCAGGATTTATTTGCTTATCAGTCTCATATTAAAGCAGTTAACGCTTTAAAAGAGGGTAGGTTTAAACAAGATATTGCTCCAGTAACTGTGAAACAAGTGGTAGTGGAAAATAACAAAAGAAAGGAAAAAGAATTTGTGGTGGATACAGATGAAGGTCCAAGAGCGGATACAACTGTAGAAGCTTTGGCTAAATTAAAACCTGTTTTTGCCAATGGTGGAAGTGTTACTGCGGGTAATTCTTCGCAAACTTCCGATGGTGCTGCTTTTGTGATGGTAATGAGTGAGGAAATGGTTAAACGATTAAATATAGAGCCTATTGCGCGTTTAGTAAGTTATCATGTGGCTGCTTTGGAACCTAAAATTATGGGAGTTGGTCCAATTTATGCAATTCCGCCTGCGCTTAAAAAAGCTGGTTTATCTTTAAATGATATTCAACAAATCGAGTTAAATGAGGCTTTTGCATCTCAATCTGTTGCTATTTTAAAGGAGTTAAATATAGATCCTAGTATTGTAAATGTAAATGGTGGTGCAATTGCTTTGGGTCATCCACTTGGATGTACTGGGGCTAAATTATCGGTGCAGCTGTTTAACGAAATGCGTAGAAGAGATCAAAAATACGGAATGGTAACTATGTGTGTGGGAACCGGACAAGGTGCTGCTGGAATTTTTGAGTTGTTAAAATAACTTTTTAGTTAACAAAGCAAAATTTTACCGCAGTTTGAATCTTTTTTAAATGTACTAGCGTAGCAAATTTATGCAAAATTAAGCAATTACTAACTTATACTCTTAAATGCAAATTTCGAGAGTTTTTAAACTACTTAACTATGGGAAATACAATTAAAGGTGGAGAATTTTTAATCAAGAATGCTGATTTTAAATCGATTTTTATTCCGGAAGAATGGAATGAGGAACAAAAAATGATGGCGGATACTTGTAGGGATTTTTTAAACTCGGAGGTTTTCCCCAATTTAGATAGAATTGATGCTTTAGAGCCAGGTTTAATGCCTTCGTTATTAGATAAGGCAGGCGAATTGGGTTTGTTGGGACTTTCTATACCCGAGCAATATGGTGGTTTTGGTAAAGATTTTAATACTTCGTTATTAATTAATGAAGCAACAGGTAGCGGACACAGTTTTGCGGTAGCTTTAGCTGCGCATACGGGAATTGGTACGTTACCGATTATGTATTATGGAAATTTGGATCAAAAAGCGAAATATTTACCTGATTTAACTTCGGGGGTAAAAAAGGCTTGTTACTGTTTAACTGAGCCAGGTTCGGGTTCGGATGCTAATTCGGGTAAAACTAAGGCTATGCCTGATGGCAAAGGGAATTACGTGATTAACGGACAAAAAATGTGGATTACCAATGGGGGATTTTCTGATATTTTTATTGTGTTTGCTAAAATCGAAAACGATAAAAATTTAAGTGCATTTATTGTGGAAAAGGATTTTGGTGGTATTACTTTAAATCCAGAGGAACACAAAATGGGAATCAAAGGATCTTCTACTCGTCAGGTATTTTTCAACGATGTAGTTGTGCCAGAGACTAATTTGTTAGGAGCTAGGGAAGAGGGGTTTAAAATTGCTTTGAACATTTTAAATATTGGTAGAATTAAATTAGCTGCTGCGGCTTTGGGTGCGGCTAAAAAAATTGCGAGTAATGCTGTAAATTATGCAAACGAAAGAATTCAATTCGGTCATTCTATTGCAAATTATGGTGCGATTAAACATAAAATTGCCGAACAAGCAATTCGTATTTATGCTTTAGAAAGTGCTTTGTATCGTGCCGGACAGCAAATTGATGAGGCTACCAACGAGTTTTTAGCTAAAGGCATGAACGATGAAGAGGCTAAGTTAAAAGGAGTGGAGGAATATGCTGTGGAGGCTGCAATTTTAAAGGTATTTGGATCGGAGGTTTTAGATTTTGTTGCCGATGAAGGTGTGCAAATTTATGGAGGTATGGGTTACTCGGCGGATGCTCCTATGGAAAGATCGTACAGAGATTCTCGTATCAATCGTATTTTCGAGGGTACTAACGAAATTAACCGTATGTTAACGGTAGATATGTTGGTTAAAAAAGCCATGAAAGGTCAGTTGAATTTACTAGGTCCAGCACAAGCTGTTGCTAAGGAATTAATGAGTGTGCCAGATTTTGATGCGGAGGAAGAGGGATTATTTGCTGCCGAAAATAAATATATCGCAAATTATAAAAAAGCGGTTTTAATGGTAGCTGGGAGTGCGGTACAAAAATTAATGACAAAATTAGCGGAGGAACAAGAAATAATTATGAATGTTGCCGATATGATTATTAACTTATACGCAGCAGAATCTATGTTATTGCGTGTACAAAAATTGGCAAACGAAAAAGGAGAAGAGGCTTGTGCAGTTCAAATAGCTGCGGTAAAAGTTTTTGTGTATGATGTGGCAGATAAAATTAATGTTTCAGGTAAAAATGCATTGGCATCATTTGCTGATGGCGACGAAGCTCGTATGTTATTTATGGGTTTAAAACGCTTTACAAAGGTGGATGTTTTAAATACCAAAGATGCACGCCGTAAAATTGCCGAACATTTAAGCAAAACAGGTTCATATAAAATGTAATTCCATTAGTAAAAATATAAAAGTCACACAAACCGTGTGACTTTTTTTTTATTTCATTTAAAATCATTGATAATAAATAA
>JBEEPA010000272.1:0-7437 GCA_041191385.1 Bacteroidota bacterium
TACTCAAAATGAACAATTTTTCGGAAATCAACTTATCCAAACCCTTATTTCGTGCTATTTATGAAATGGGATTTACGCAACCAACTCCAATTCAACAAGAGGCTTACTCTATAATTTCATCTGGAAGAGATATGGTTGGTATTGCACAAACAGGAACAGGTAAAACTTTAGCTTACCTAATGCCTATCCTAAATAATTTAAGTTTTATAAAAGATAATAGTGCCCCTCGTGTTTTAATAATTGTTCCTACTCGTGAGTTGGTAGTACAAGTAATGAATTACGTGGAAGATTTAGTAAAATACAAAAACTTGCGTGTTTTTGGTGTGTATGGAGATACCAATATTAATACGCAAATTGATAAAATTGCAGATGGCGGTGATATTTTAGTGGCTACTCCGGGTAGATTGTACGATTTAATTTTGTGTAAAGCGGTTAAAATTAAAGCGGTTCAAAAATTAATTTTGGATGAGGTGGATGTGTTGTTGGATTTGGGATTTAGATTACAACTACAAAACATTTTTGATTTATTACCCGAAAAACGTCAGAATATTATGTTTTCGGCAACCATGACGGATGAGGTAGAATTATTAATTCAGGATTATTTTATTTTACCCATCAAAATTCAAATTGCCATAAGTGGCGAGCCTTTAAAATCTATACAACAAAGCTGTTATGCTGTTCGTAATTTTTTAACTAAAATCAATTTATTGGCTTATCTATTAAATGATAAGGAAAAATTTGATAAGGTTTTGGTTTTTGTATCTAGTAAAAATCATGCAGATAAAATTTTTGAAGCTTTACAAAAGCAAGAAGTTGCTAAATTGGGTATCATTCACTCTAACAAATCTCACAACACAAGAATAGAAACTTTAGAAAAATTTGAGCGTGGTGATTTACGAATTTTAATTTCTACCGATGTAATTTCCAGAGGTTTGGATTTTAAAAATTTATCTTACGTGATTAATTTTGATACACCCAACTATCCCGAAAACTATATTCATCGTATTGGGCGAACTGGTAGAGCAAACAATGTAGGTAACTCTATTTTGTTTTTTACAGAGGTTGAATTGGAATATAAATTAGCCATTGAGGAATTAATGAATTATGAAATTCCTGAGTTAGATTTCCCTGATGATGTAAGGGAAAATTATCAGTTAATTGCAGATGAAATTCCAAAAATTCGCACAAAAATTAATAGAAAAGAAAAAACCGAAAAACTTAGTGGTGCTTTTCATGAAAAGAGCGAAAAAAACAAAAAGGTTAACTTAGGTGGCTCCTACCGCCGAGAGCTTGCTGCAAAGTACAAAAAACCCTTAACTAAAGGCGATAAATACGCAAAAAAGAAAAAAAAGTAAAAAATAAATCTAATTACTTTTAAGATATTTTTAATTTTGAGCCAGTTTTAATAAAAATTTAAAATGGTTTAATTATTGATAAATTTCAAAATCTTTATAAAATCACAAAACAACTTTAAATTTTAATCAATGAAAAAAAACATCTTTACTCTTTTATTATTGTCTGTGTTTTAGATTTCATATGCACAAATTTCTATAAAATCATGCCCATTTAGTATCATTAAAACAACTGCTCCAAATGGAACTTTTACTATCAATTTAAAAATTAAAAACAAAGGCCCCTCTAAAAACTCAGGGACATTTAAATTTTATTGGCCCGAGATTGCAAATATTACCATTTTTCCTTGGCAAACTCCCGGAACATTTAAAAATGATACTTTAACCCTACAGTTACAATCGTTTTTTCCATTAAACAATGGCGAAACTACATATTTAATTGATGGTAGTTTTGAACAATATATTGGCGACCCAGAATATGCTGAGTTTAATGGTGAAAAAATTAGCATAAACAGTTGCGAAAATTATACACCTAATTGGATGTTTCACCCTTTGCAATTTAATGTGGACACTAGCGATTTTATTTCATCTGGAACTTTACATTTGGGTGAAGCCCGACTAAAAGCTTGGGGGGAATTGAAAGATTTATACATACCCACAAACCGAAAAAACTGGGCTATAGCTTCTGCTTTTACTACTACATTGTTTAACAATATTGTTGGAAAAAAACTTATGAACATAAATTATTACAATGCTTTAGCAATGTTAGAATCTAGTATGGGTAGTGATAATGGGATTATAAATAACCCTAATGCTGTTTACCCTATAACTTTTCGATCAAACACTGTACAAAATGGATTTTTACAATTAGAGTCTGCTAGCGGCTATAATTTTTTAAAAGAAATTTACCCTACTTCATTTAAAATAACTGATTTTAATGCTATGATTCCAGGAAATAAATTTTCTACATCAATGTTATCTGTTATGTATTATAATTTAGCTACTTTGATGACATATGATAAAAAATATTGTTACAATTCTTTAGATTTTTTCAACAATTCCCCAGATAAATATGCTTTAGAACAAACTTTTTACTCAAATTATCACAACGGTATCCTTAACTCTAATTTTACTGATAATATTTTTAAAACACATAGGTTATTGTTAAGAAACACACAATACAATTGTTTAGGTGAAGAATTAGAAAAACTTATCGGCGAAAATCCCACCGTTAATTTGATGCAAAATTTGTATAATTATTTAGTTGTTTTAAATAATGAAACCCAACAAAAACCATTAACAACTTTAGCTTCTAATTACGACCCCAATGAATATGTTTGGCACCAGTGGTACAACGCTGATATTAATTGGGTAGATATCGAAAATTATTTGGATGAAATATCAGTTTTATATCCTTCCATTAACTTTACCAATGTTAAACAAAAAGTACAAGTTGTATTTAACGCTGTAAATCAAGGAAATCCAATACCTTATACAAATTTAGGTTTGGTAATTGATGAAATGGTAAAACGCTTACCTGCATTTGATCCTAACTGGGAAATGGGTGCAAATGCATTATTAACAGGAAACTGTAACGATGCTCCAATTGCATATTTTAGAGGTACTAAAGAAAAAACAGAAGCTACTGAAAATACTTGTGGTGAAAAAGAAATGAAGTTAAAACTTGGAGGTAAAGGTCCGTGGGAAATTTTTTATACAAATGGTGTAACTGAATTTAGTAAAACCACAAATTTTAGCAACGATGTTTTAAACTTTACTGGTACTGGAAACTACAAGATAACCAAAATTAACAATGCAACTGGTTCTGGAAATTTATTTTCTTCTAATAATTACCCAAGAGTTTTGGTATCTAACTTCCCTAAAGTTGATTTAGGTGATGATATAAATTTATACGAAACACCTAATGCTACTTTAAATGCTAAAAATCCTGGCGCTACTTATTTATGGAGTACTAATGAAACTTCTCAAACTATTAGCGTTAATTCTCCTGGTGAATATTGGGTTGTGGTTACTTCTCCTGAGGGTTGTGAGGTTGCCGACACCATTTTTGCATCTATACCAGTTTCTGTAAACAACAACAACAAAGAGTTATCTTGTACAATTTACCCTAATCCAAATAACGGAAATTTCAATTTACATATTCAAGCTAATGCCCAAATTAATGGATCCATCACTATTATTAATTCGTTAGGAAACATTGTGCATACCGAAGCATTAAATTTCCAAAACAAAATAATTAAACAAATGAATCTTGATTATTTAGCTCAAGGAATGTATTTTGCTAAAATTGAATTCAATAATAATTTTCATCTCACAAAGTTTATCATTGTAAAATAATAACAAGTGAAAGTCCGCTTAATTTTAGCGGACTTTTTTATTTCATTTATTTAATAATGTTTTAATTTCTAGTTTTAACAAATATTCTCTTCCAATTTTAAGGGATTATATGCTTAATTTATAAGGTAATAATTTAAATATCTTATCTTTGCCTCGATTTATGAGACAAAAAAGAGAAAAAATTAAGTTATCTAAAGATTCTTACAAAAAAGCAAAAAGCTTTTTAAGTTTTATTCGCCCCTACAAAGGGACTTATTTCATTGGATTTATTTTCCTGATTTTTAGCAGTTTGGTTTCTGTAACTATACCTTATTTACTAGGAAAATTATTGGGTATGGATAAAATTGAAATTTCGAGCGAATGGAATTTTGGCGATTTAAACCATATTTATGGCGTATTGTTATTAATTGGTATCGCTTTGCCTTTTCAGGCTGTTTTAAGTTTTTTCAGAATTTATTTATTTAGTAAAGTTACCGAGAGTGCTTTAAAAGACATTAGAAATAAGGCTTTAAGTAAATTAATTCATTTCCCTGTGTCGTATTACGATTCTAATAAAGTTGGTGAAATTACATCCCGTATTGCAACAGATACTAATTTATTACAAGAAACTTTAACCACAACCATTGCCGAGTTTATTCGCCAATTTTTAACCATTATTATTGGTTTTAGTTTAATCATTTATGCTTCTCCTCAACTATCTTTAACCATGTTAATGGTAATTCCTATCGCTGCTATTTCGGCTGTATTTTTCGGGAAATTTATTCGCAAATTATCTAAGGAAACGCAAAACGAAGCTGCAATTTCTAATAATATTTTAGAGGAAGCTTTAACTGGTATCAAAAACATAAAAGCTTACACGCGCGAGTTATTTGTGTTAAATAATTATCAAAATTCTACTTTAAAAATTCAAAAACTTGCTTTAAAAGCTGCTTTATGGCGCGGACTTTTTGTGGGTTTTATTTTGTTGGTGATGTTTGGCTCGGTAGTTTTTATTATTTGGAGAGGGATTGAATTGGTAAATTTAGGTCCAGAGAATGGAGGTATTAACAATGAATCGTTTTTTCAGTTTATTTTAATGACAGTTTTATTGGGTGCCTCTATAGGTGCAGTACCAGATTTGTTTGCTAAAATTCAAAAATCTATAGGAGCTACAGAATCTTTAATGGATATTTTAGCAGGAAAAGTAGAGGAAGAAAAAAAAGATGCCTTAAAAGGTATTCATTTATCGGGTAAGGTAGAATTTAAAAATGTTGCTTTTAGTTATCCTTCTCGTCCAGATATTGAGGTTTTAAAAAATGTTTCGTTTGATATTCAACCTGGGCAACAATTGGCTATCGTTGGTGGTTCCGGAAGTGGTAAAACAACAATTGGTAGCTTATTATTACAATTTTACACCCTTAATTCGGGCGATATATTTTTAGACAATATCAACAGCAGCGATATTTCTTTAGAAACCATTCGAAAACATATTGCTTATGTTCCTCAAGATGTACTGTTAACAAGCGGTACAATTTTAGAAAACATTTTATTTGGTAACGAAAATGCTACTATAGAGGATGTTAAGGTGGCTGCTCAAAAAGCTAATGCAATGGAATTTATCAACAAATTCCCCGATGGTTTACAAACTGTTGTTGGTGATAGAGGTATTCAATTATCGGGCGGTCAAAGACAAAGAATTGCAATTGCAAGAGCAATTTTAAAAAATCCTGTAATATTAATTTTGGATGAAGCAACAAGTGCTTTAGATAACGAAAGCGAATCATTGGTACAAGAAGCTTTAGATGTTTTGATGCAAGGACGAACGTCTGTTGTAATTGCGCATAGATTATCCACTATTAAAAACGCTAATCAAATTATTGTACTAGAAGATGGCGAAGTGGTTGAAAAAGGTACGCACGATGAATTGTGGAACAAAGAAAACGGAAGATACAAACAACTAAACATATTAAACAACAAAAAACCTCATTAATTCATTTTAAATTTCTTCCTTTAATTTCTTTGCAATATTTTGCGTTGTACTTTGCGCACTTTGCGATGTACTTTGCGTGAAATCAAATCCTAAAACTACTTAACCTTTTTAGCAATAATACTCATATAATTATTATCTACAATACCCCCTTGTTTTCTTCCTTTAATTTCTTTGCGATACTTTGCGTTATACTTTGCGTACTTTGCGATGTACTTTGCGCACTTTGCGTGAAATCAAATCCTAAAACTGCTTAACCTTTTTAGCACTAATACTCATATAATTATTATCTACAATACCCCTTGTTTTCTTCCTTTAATTTCTTTGCGATACTTTGCGTTATACTTTGCGCACTTTGCGTGAAATACTATCTAAAAATAATTACCTAATTATCAATCACTTTCGTGTAAACTTAAAATTAATTTAAAAAAAAATTTGTAGCATTGAATTTAGTTGATATATTTGCACACGCTTTTGAATAAGGGCGATTAGCTCAGCTGGTTTAGAGCACCTGCCTTACAAGCAGGGGGTCACAGGTTCGAATCCTGTATCGCCCACGAAAAAGAGTTACAAGAAATTGTAACTCTTTTTTTATTTACACCCACCCCATTTATGCAAGAAGATATTAAAAAATTTAATGTTAGAGTATATGGATTTTTAATTAAAAACCAAGAGGTTTTAATTGCAGAAGAAATTCATGATGGCGAAAAAATTGTGAAATTCCCTGGCGGTGGATTAAAGTTTGGAGAAGGAACTTTTGATGGATTAAAACGCGAATTTAGAGAGGAACTGGATATCGATATCCAAATAAATGATTTAGTTTACGTAAACGATTTTTTTCAAAATTCTTACTTTTACCCAACTCATCAATTAATATGTATTTATTATACAGTTACATTAGTAAATGAAGCAAAATTACAATCTGCCGAAGGTCATATTCAGTTTGTTTGGAAAAACATTAAAGATATACAACCAGGTTATTTATCCTTCCCAATAGATCAAGCAGCATTAGAAGAACTCCAAAAACAAATACAAAAAAAGCTTTAAGAAATTCTTAAAGCTTTTGTGTTTTATGCTGTTTTATTAGTGTCGTTAGTTTCCTCCTTTTTTTCACCGTTGGTAGCGTCTTTAAACTCCTTAATTCCTTTACCTAAACCTTTCATTAATTCCGGAATTTTTTTTCCTCCAAATAACAATAACACAACTGCTATTATTAATACAATTTGCCATGGCCCTAAAGTACCTAAATGTATAGTTTGCATAAATTATATTTTAATTTTAGATTGCAAAGGTACTAAAAACTTTAAACCTCGCCAATTTATATCCAAAACAATTTTAAAACAAAAAACTCAAACAAAATTTACATCAAACTTTTCACAACTAAAAAAAAATAAATTAAATTTGTAAGGATATAAAAAAAATTTCTTGTTTTTAAAAAGTTATTAAAATTAATAGTAAATGTCATCTAAATGAATTTAATCAAAAAAATGAGAATTGTATTAGTGCTTTTAATCCTTTCGGTATTTTCAAGTTGTAAAAAAGAGGATGAAACTACATCAAGTTCTTATACATATTACAAAATAAAACAAAGCTTGTACCCTTTTCTTTTCGATTATGGATCCTTTTGGATTTACAAAGATACGATTACAGGCAACATAGATAGTATATCTTTAACAAGTATTACTAAACACAATGTTACCATAAAACCGATTGTTCCTACACAAGGCCCTCAAGGAGAACAAGAATATTTTAACATACAAT
>JBEEPA010000273.1:0-5420 GCA_041191385.1 Bacteroidota bacterium
TTATAAGTTTACATATTTTGGGTATATTTGCTGGCTTAAGTGTAGTAACAGAAATGAAAAAATTAATTGTTTTAATTTTGCTTAGTTTATGGCTTGTATCCTGTAATAAAAAAGAGGATAAATCAATAATTAATAAATGGGCAATCAATTCGTTAGTTGAAGATTTTAATTCTGTATCCATTAATTTTAATGGCAGTATGACAATGATTTTTAAGGAGGATTACACAGTAGAATTAAAAAACCAAACACAATCGGTTTTTTCTACTTTTGAAATTGTTGCAGGCAATCAAATTAAAATTTACAGTTTTGATTGTGAAGATTGTGTTTGGAATGAAAATGAATTAAAATTGATAGAAAATTTAACGCTGATTAAAAATTTTGTAATCAACCAAGAAAGTTTAAATTTAACAGGTCCTAATCAACTTAAAATTAGGGCGTATTACAGTAAATAATTATGAAGTACTTTTTTAAAGTTTTATTTTTGTTTTTCGGCATAATTTTATGGGTTTCGTGCGGACAAAAAGGTTTACCATCAGGAGGTCCAAAAGATACTGTGCCACCTAAAATTGTATCTTCTTCACCCGGAAATTTTCAAACTAACTTTAACCAAACGGAGTGGAAATTTAAATTTGACGAATATGTTCAGCTTAAAAATTTTACAAAAAACTTCATTATTTCACCTCCTGTAGCTAAATTCCCCGATTTTAAATTGGTAGGTAAAACCTTAATTTTAAATTTTGACGAGCCATTTAAAGAAAACACTACCTACAATGTTTTTTTTGGCGAAGGAATTGCCGATTTTAACGAAGGTAATGTTTTAGATAGCAATCATTTTGTTTTTTCAACTGGAATGGTTTTGGATTCGTTAGAATTTACAGGAAAAATTATTGATGCGTACACCTTAATTCCCGAAAAAGAAATGATTGTGGGTTTATACAAAAACTTAAACGATACCGCTCCTTTAAAGTTAATCCCCGATTATTTTACTAAAGTTAAAGATGGAGAATTTAAATTTACCAATTTAGCTGCTGGCGAATACCAAATTTTTGGGTTAAACGATTTAAATAATAATTATAAATTTGATCAACCAACCGAAAAAATTGCTTTTCATTCATCTACTATCACAATTGCAAAAGATAAAAAAGATACTTCATTTGTGCTTAAATCATTTATCCCAATTCCAACCAAACAATTTTCGAAACTACAATCTAACACAACAGCTGGAAAATTGGAAATAGTATTTAATACACCTGTAACAAAAGATTTTAAATGGGAATTTTTAGCTTTAGAAAACACGCAAGGGTTTGTTGATGTATTTGAGCAAAAATGGAGTGATACCAAAGATACTTTAACTTTGTTTTCGAAAGATTTTATTGCCAATACAAATAATCGGTTTGCGTTGCTGTTTACCGATAAAAATTTACACGATACTTTGCGTTTTAGAGCAGATTTTAAACAAAAATCTGCGCCAAAATCGTTAAACAATCCAAGTATTGGTGTAAGTATTTCTGAACCTGTTGGGGTACAATTTGGATTACCAATTTTAAATGTTGATGATAGTAAATTTTGGGTGTACAAAGACGCCAATTTAATTCGCGATTACTCTATTGTAAAAGATAAACAAAACATTTACATACAGCACAATTGGCAAAAAGGAGGAGATTATAAATTGATTCTTTTACCTAATGCGTATACCGATTTAATGGGAAGTAACAAAGACACATTAAAATTCCCTATTTCGTTTTTAAAAGACGGTACTACGGCTAATTTAGATTTAAAATTCGATTTTAAAATTCCAGCTAAACAATATGTATTACTAATGTTAATGGGCGATAAAGTGGTTGATACTAAAATCTTAAAACAATCATCGGGAACTTTAAATTGGAAAGGTGTAAAACCAGGTTTGTACAGATTTAAATTGGTATTAGATGAAAATGAAGATTTACGTTGGACAAGCGGACAATATTTACCTGCTATTGCACCCGAAAAGGTAATTAATTTCCCCGAAGAAATTAACCTACGTGCCAACTGGGACATGGTAATAAAATGGTAAAAAAATTAACAAAATGCGTTTTTTGTTTTTTTATTTTGTTTTTCTTTTTTAAGATTTAGAAAAATAACTATCTTTGTGCTCCTGCCAAAAAAACCTATCTTTAGGTAAAATGGCAAAGAAGAAGTTTATTGATAATATTTATGCGGATGTGGTGAAATTGGTAGACACGCCAGACTTAGGATCTGGTGCTTCACGGCGTGCGGGTTCGAGTCCCTCCATCCGCACTTTTTCTCCTTTTATTTCCACTCCTTTTTTTAAACAAAATTTATTTTTATGAGCGTAACGCAACAAAATGTAAACGATTTAAATGCTATTTTAAAAGTTAAAGTTAACGAGCAAGAGTACCAACCTTTAGTAGAAAGTGCTTTAAAACAAGCTCAAAAATCGGTTAGCCTTAAAGGTTTTCGTCCGGGTAAAGTACCTTTTGGTATGGTAAAAAAATTGTATGGTACTTCTGTTAAGGTGGAGCAAATCAATAAATTAATCGATAAAAAAATTTCTGATTATATAATTTCTAACAAAATCAACGTTTTAGGTCAGCCTTTACCTAAAATTAATGATGAAGTTTACAATTTTGAAACTCAATCCGAATTTGAATTTGAATTTGAAATTGGTGTAGCTCCTGAAATAAATGTAAAATTGGACAAAGCTATCAAATTAACTAAATACAATGTTGTGCCAGATGCAGAAATGATTGGTAACTATATTGAAGAATTGCGCTCTCGTTATGGAAAAGTTGAAGAAGTAGAAGATGTGCAAGATAAAGACATGATCACGGCTAACTTAACGGAGTTAAACGATGACCAATCTGTAAAAGAAGGTGGAATTAACCAAACTATAAATTTCTTTATGCCTCGTATTTCTAATTCAGATGCTAAAGCTAAATTAGTAGGATTGAAGAAAGGCGATAAAGTAGTTGTAAACGCTAAAACTTTAACAGATTCAATCACAGATTCTGCTAGAACTTTAGGTTTAACTGCTGAACAATTAGAAAATGCAAGCGATAATTTCGAAATAACTATTCAATCTTCTTCCAGAATGGGATTAGCCGATTTAAATCAAGAATTATTTGATAAAGTATTTGGCGAAGGAAATGTAAAAAACGAAGAAGAATTTAACACAAAAATTCAAGAAGATGCAGTTAAATTTTTAAAGGGTCATGGCGCAAATAAATTTAAAAATGATTTAATCGATTTATTAGTAGATACGGTTAAATTTGATTTGCCTAATGAGTTTTTACGAAAATGGTTAGTAGCTGCTTCTGAAGGTAAAACAAGCCAAGAGGAGGTGCAAAAAGATTACGACAAATATGCTAAAACATTTAGATGGCAATTGATTGAAGGTGCTATTGTAAAAGATACTAAAATTGATGTTTCGTACGAAGAAATTAAAAATAAAGCTAAGGAATTAATTAGCGAAAATTTTGCACAATACGGTCAGTTAGTAGATGATGCGCAATTAGAAACTTATGCTGCTAATGTATTAAAAAAGCAAGAAGAAGCACGCCGTTTACAAGATGAAATTTTCTTGGATAAAGTTGCTAACTACGCTTTAGAAAATATTTCTGTTGAAGAAAAAGAAATAACTATTGAAGAATTTACAAAATTAACTCAAGCTTAATCTATACTAAATGGACTTTGGAAAAGAATTTTTTAAATACGCTACAAAACATGTAGGTATTTCTAGTATGGCAATGAATAGCCATATCGAATCATCTGTTACTCCTTATATCATTGAGGAGCGCCAATTAAATGTGGCGCAAATGGATGTGTTTTCTCGTTTAATGATGGACAGAATTATCTTTTTAGGCACAGGAATAAACGATCAAATTGCTAACATTATCCAAGCTCAATTGTTGTTTTTGGAATCAGTTGATGCAAACAAAGACATTCAGATTTATTTAAACTCTCCAGGAGGATCAGTATATGCTGGTTTAGGTATTTACGATACTATGCAATACATTAAACCTGATGTTGCTACAATTTGTACAGGTATGGCAGCATCTATGGGTGCAGTTTTATTGTGTGCTGGTGCTGCAGGAAAACGTACAGCTTTAAAACACTCTAGAGTAATGATTCACCAACCATTAGGCGGTGCTCAAGGTCAGGCTTCTGATATCGAAATTACTGCTAGAGAGATTATGAAGTTGAAAAAAGAATTGTACGATATTATCGCTTACCATAGCAATCAAAGCTACGAAAAAGTAGAAACGGATAGTGATAGAGATTACTGGATGACTTCTTTTGAGGCAAAAGAATACGGAATGATTGATGAAGTTTTGTTAAAAAACGAAGTAAAAAAATAGATTTACATCAAAATGGCAAAAACTAAGGATAAGGAGGAGGATTTACATTGCTCGTTTTGTGGCCGACACAAGCGTGATACAAAAGTATTAATTGCAGGAATTGATGGTTATATTTGTGATAGATGTATTGCTCAGGCATCATCTATTGCTCAAGAAGAATTGGATCACAAAACCAAAGGTACTTTTGATAAAAGTTTAAACATACTAAAACCCTTAGAAATTAAACGCCATTTGGATCAACATGTCATCGGACAAGATCAGGCTAAAAAGGTTTTATCTGTTGCTGTTTATAATCATTACAAAAGATTAAGCTCTATTCAAAAAATATCGGATGATGAGGTGGAAATCGAAAAATCAAATATTTTATTAGTAGGGGAAACAGGTACAGGTAAAACTTTGTTAGCTAAAACGATTGCTAAAATTTTAAATGTTCCTTTTTGTATTGCAGATGCTACTGTTTTAACGGAAGCTGGATATGTGGGTGAGGATGTAGAAAGTATATTATCCAGATTATTACAAGCTGCAGATTATGATGTAGATGTTGCCCAACGTGGAATTGTTTTTATTGATGAAATTGATAAAATTGCTCGTAAAGGTGATAATGCAAGTATAACACGCGATGTTAGTGGCGAAGGTGTACAACAAGCTTTATTAAAATTACTAGAAGGTAATGTAGTAGGAGTGCCGCCGCAAGGAGGCAGAAAACATCCAGAGCAAAAATTGGTGCAAATTGATACCAAAAACATTTTATTTATTTGTGGTGGTGCTTTTGATGGTATCAAACGTATTATCGAAAAACGTATTAAAACAAAATCTTTGGGCTTTAAAGCAAGTAAAGATTTAGTGGATTTTGATGCAAATTTAATTTTACAAAGTATTTCGCCAGAGGATATTAAAAACTTTGGATTGATTCCGGAATTAATAGGTAGATTACCCGTTTTATCTTTTTTACTTCCGTTGGATAAAAAAGCATTATCTCGTATTTTAACCGAACCAAAAAATGCTATTATTAAACAGTATGTTAAATTGTTTGGTTTGGATGGTGTAGAATTGAGTTTTGAG
>JBEEPA010000274.1:0-5386 GCA_041191385.1 Bacteroidota bacterium
TGAAATCCTCATTACATTTAAAAAAACCATTAGTAGCGTTTTCCATAGATAATACTACATTAGCTGATGAAACAGGAGCTTTAGTAGCTAAATCTAAAACGGTAATCACTCCCTTAGTTTCTTCTTGAGTACAAGAAGAAATTAATAGTGGTAAAAATATAGCCGCAAACAAAATCTTTCGCATAGTTTTAATAGGGTATATTTAATAAAATATATCATTTATTGATGACAGCTAACAAATATATGTAGAATATTTAAATCTTCAAAACAAAAATTAATGTTAAAATAAATATTTTGCAACTAAAGGCATTTTCCTTCCACTTCCAAAAGCCTTATAACTAACTCTTAAAACTGGGGGTGTTTGGTATCTTTTATATTCGTTAAAATTTACCAGTTTAATTACTTTTTCTACAATTTTTGGATCGAAACCTTTTTCAATTATTTCATTTTTAGATTTAAAATCATCAACATACAATTTTAAAATAGCATCTAAAATTTCATAATCAGGTAATGAATCGCTATCTTTTTGGTTTGGTCGTAATTCTGCTGAAGGCGGTTTAATAATCGAATTTACAGGGATTAATTCTTGGTTTCTATTTATCCATTTTGCTAGTTCAAAAACATCAGTTTTATATACATCACCTAAAACAGATAATGCGCCACACATATCACCATATAAGGTCCCATAACCCACTGCTGCTTCGCTTTTGTTAGATGTGTTTAGTAAAATATAACCTTTTTTATTTGATATTGCCATCAATAAAACGGCTCTTAAACGGGCTTGAATATTTTCTTCAGTTAAATCGGGTGTATAAGCTTCAAAAACATTTTTTAATTTATCTTCATAACTTTTAAAAAGGCTTTCTATTGATAAGTTTTCGCAAATTCCATTGTGATTTTTTACAATATCTAAAGCATCTTTAATTGAATGACTGCTTGAATATTGTGAAGGCATTAAAACTCCTAAAACATTTTCGGCTCCTAAAGCTTCGCAGGCCAAAGCATAAGTTACTGCGCTATCTATTCCTCCACTTAAACCTAAAATAGCTTTTTGTAATCCTGATTTTTTAAAGTAATCTTTAATTCCTAAAACTAAAGCTTTTTGTATTAAATCAATTTTAGAATTAGGATTTTTTGATTTTTGCGATTTTGTTTCAATTAATTTTTCTTCAAAAAAAATTAAGTTGTTTTTTATATTACCTTTTTCATCTATCAACATACTTCCGCCATCAAAAATCAAATCTGTTTGAGCACCCGAATAATTACAATAAACTATTGGAACATTGTAAGAAGTAGAAATATGATGTAAAATTTCCATTCTTTTATCGTGCTGACCAACATGAAATGGTGAAGCTGCAATATTGATTATAATCTTAGCTCCTTTATTTACTAATTCCTTAACAGGGTTTAAATTATATAAAGGTTTATCATTAAACATCCAAATATCCTCACAAATTGTTAAGCCAACTTTTGTGTTTAATATTTCAACAGGTTCAAAATTTGTATTGGGTTCAAAATATCTGTATTCATCAAAAACATCATAATCTGGCAACAAAGTTTTATGCACTATTTGTATAATTTTTTGGTTGTACAATACCACTGCCGAATTGTGTAATTTTTTCCCCCAATTTTTTTTATTTACTGAGGGCAATCCCACAATAACGTATATATCTTGTGTAAAAGGAAGTATTGTTTGTAATCCTTTATTACATTTTTCAACAAATGAATCAAAATGTAATAAATCATGCGGTGGATAGCCACAAATGCTTAATTCTGGGAAAATAATCAATTTTTTGTTTTGAGTTTTTGCTAACTCAATATTCGAAACTATTTTTTGGCAATTTCTATCTATATCACCAATAATTACATTAATTTGAGCTACTGCAATTTGATCTAAAAAATTATCCATTCAACAAAATTAAACTAAATTGATATTTATACAAATTTAAAACACAACACAGATAAAATTTTTCAATTTAAGATTGCTCATTTATTTGTTTGGTTAAATTTGTATTTCTCAAACTCAAATCATGTCTTTAAAATTATTTGCAGCTGTTCCACCTTTTACTCAATTAAATACACCTTATCCTTCTACGGCTTATATCAAAGGGTTTTTAAAAACGCAAAATATTGTTTGTGATCAGGCGGATTGGGGATTAGAATGTATTTTAGAGATTTTCAGCCAAAAAGGTTTAAAAGATATTTTTAATTGTATTGCCAAAAAAAATATTGATTTATCTGATAATGCTCAACGAATTATTGCTTTACAAAATGATTATTGTAAAACAATTGATTATGTGATTGGTTTTTTGCAAGGAAAAAATCCAACGTTGGCATTGCATATTTGCTCGGGCGATTTTTTACCTCAGGCTTCAAGATTTGAACAAATTGAGGATTTAGAATGGGCTTTTGGCGAAATGGGTTTACAAGATAAAGCTAAACATTTAGCAACGTTGTATTTGGAGGATTTATCCGATTTAATTATCGAAGTTGTAGATGAAAATTTCGGATTTAGTAGATATGCCGAAAGATTAGGAAGATCGGCAAATAGTTTTGATGAATTGTACGCACATTTAAAAAGTTCGCCAACATATATTGATGAGGTTTTATTTAAGATATTAAATGAAAAATTTAATGCCTCAACACCCGATTTATTGTTGTTATCGGTTCCTTTTCCAGGAAATTTATATAGTGCGTTTAGAGTAGCACAATGGTTTAAAAATAATCATTCAAAGGTTAAAATAGCTTTAGGGGGTGGTTTCCCAAATACGGAACTACGCAGCTTAAATGATAAAAGAGTGTTTGAATTTTTTGATTTTGTTACTTTAGATGATGGAGAAGCGCCTTTAATCGAATTAATAAAAGCTATAGAAAATAACGATTATTCTGTATTAAAAAGAACTTTTTTACTCGAAAATAATCAAGTGATTTATAAAAATAATTCTGTTTTACCCGATTTTAAACAAAATCAATTGGGAACTCCAGATTATACCGGTTTGTTTTTGGATAAATATATTTCGGTTATTGAAATTGTAAATCCAATGCATAAAATGTGGAGCGATGGTAGGTGGAATAAATTAACTATGGCGCATGGTTGTTATTGGGGCAAATGTACTTTTTGCGATATTTCATTGGATTACATTAAAATTTACGAGCCTGCTACTGCTGTTTTAATTTGTAATCGTATGGAAGAATTAGTGGAGCAAACTGGTATAAATGGTTTTCATTTTGTGGATGAGGCGGCTCCTCCTGCATTAATGAAAGCCTTGGCTCTCGAAATTATTAAGCGTGGTTTAGTGGTTACATGGTGGACTAATATACGATTTGAAAAAAGTTTTACTAGGGATTTATGTTACTTATTGAAACAATCGGGATGTATTGCTGTTTCGGGCGGTTTGGAAGTAGCCTCTGATAGATTATTACAGCTTATTGATAAAGGTGTTAGTGTAGAGCAAGTTGCAAAAGTAACCAATCATTTTACACAAGTAGGTATAATGGTGCATGCCTATTTAATGTATGGTTATCCCACACAAACCATTCAGGAAACCATAGACAGTTTAGAAATGGTAAGGCAAATGTTTGAGGAACAAATTCTTCAATCGGCTTTTTGGCATCAATTTGCCCTTACTACACACAGTCCGATAGGTTTAAATCCTGATGCATTTGGCGTTACTAAAAAAACTAATCAATTAGGTGATTTTGCCAATAATGATATTGAATTTATTGATAAAACAGGAATCAATCATGATAAATTTTCGTATGGATTAAAAAAATCATTATTCAATTTTATGCATGGAATTGGATTAGATGAATCTTTACAATCTTGGTTTGATTTTAAAATTCCAAACACTAAAGTTAAACCTAATTTCATACAAGAATGTCTTTTAAAATGGGATGAACCTAAAGATAATGGTATTTTAATTTGGATGGGAAAACAACCCGTTATTCAAAATAAAATTGTAGAAAAAAAAGGTAAAAAAACAGAGTTAAAAACATTCGTGATTCAACAAAAAACCGAAACGATTTATTTAGATTTTAAATCTGATGAGGCACTTTTTTTAGTAGAATTATTCTCAAAAATTGCTATTGATAAATCTAAAGGTTTACCATTTATTGAAGTAAAAAAAATGTCAGAAAATTATATTGAAAGTTTTATTTTATTTTGGAATTCTAAAAATGTAGATAATTTAAAGCAAAACGGGTTAATTTTAATTTAAAATTTTAGTTACCAAACTACATATTAACGTTTGTATATCAACAACTTTATTGCGTTAAATACTTTTTTAATAGTAATAAAAGTAATTTTGTTGGGTTGTAATTAAGGTATGAAACGCTTAAAAAAAATATTCCTAATTGTTTTTTTATCCTTTGTGCTGCTAATTTCTAGTGCAGTTATTTTGGCATATATTTATTCGGATAAAATAGAGGCTATAATTATCGAGAAATTAAATGCCGAACTTAAAGAACCTGTTTATTTTGATAAAATAGAATTATCGTTAATTAAAAAATTCCCTTATGCTGCAATTAATATTACCCAAGTAGCTTGTCAGGGAACAAAGCCAAACACTCCTGCTTTAATTCATGTTCAGCATGTGTTTTTGTATTTTAATTGGTGGGAAATTTTTAAAGATGATATTAGTGTTGAGCAAATTTCGTTTGAAACAGGGAATATGCATATCCAAAAAGATGCTAAAGGGAATTGGAATTATGATATTTTTTATCCAGATACTACCGAGCAGCAAAAAAATAATGGTTTAGATATTAAACGTATTATTGTTAAAGATGTAACTGTTTCGTTTAAAGATGAAGAATTGAATCAAAGTTATATTTATTACAGTAAAAATTCCTTGGTTAAATTAGGTGTTCATGAGCATTTAACCGTTTGGGTAGATTTTGATGGAATTATTAAAAATGCGGTTGTACCTAATTTTGAAATGAGTAAAGAATTGCCGTTTATAGGTGAGGCAAATATTGATGTTGGTGATGAAATTAAAGTAGATTTAAAAAATGCTGTATTAAACAAGCAAAAAATTAATTTTGAGGGAGTTGTAAATGATTATTATTACTTTAAATGGGGCTTTTCTGGGGCAGATTTATTGTCTATAGTACAAATGTTTCCTAAGGATTTAAAAAATGTGGCTTTTTGGGATGATGCTAAAGGTGTGGTAACTTTAAGTGGTGTTTCTACTAATTACCCCAATCAAAATCAATTGGTTGTGCATTATAAATTTGGTAAAGTTTTTTTAAAATTAAGTAATGAATATCCTATTCATGATGGTGAATTTAGCGGAGATTTTACTTGGAAAAATTTAGATAAATTTAATTCAACAGTATTAAATTCTCAATTTAATTTCAATATATCGCAATCTAATTTTAGTGGAAATAT
>JBEEPA010000275.1:0-7693 GCA_041191385.1 Bacteroidota bacterium
TCATTTTCTTGTTGTAAACGTTGAATTTCGGTATATTTAGCTTTTAATTCGCTAGATAAATTAGTAGTGTCAATTTTTAACAATTCAACTAACTCAGTACTTTCGGTATATAAAGTATTAATTTCTTCATTTTTAGTGTTTAACTCTAAAATTTCCTCGTTTAACTCGGTTTTTACAGAGTTGTTAGTTAATAATAAAACCACGTTACCTACCAACGATAAAGCCATGATGATTAAAATTGGTAAAAATAACTTGTTAGATTTTTTCTCTTCTTTTTTTGGTGTGTTTGCGTCAGACATATTAGATAGTTTAAAATTACGGCCTAAAATTAAACAGAAAATCCGTTCAAAAAAAAATATTACCAATCTTAATTCAAATATTCCGTACAAACAATTTCAAAATGGCATCTAAATAAAAATATTACTTTTGTGTGGCTAAATTCATTTAGTACAAATTTTGTTAAAACAAATCTTTTTAAAACAAATGAAAAAATTATTGTTATTGTTGTTATTTCCAACACTTTTAGTCGCTCAAAAAAAATACACTGTTAGTGGTGTGGTTAGTGATGCAAAAAATGGAGAACCTTTAATTGGAGTTTTTGTTAGTGCTAAAGATGCAAACCAAGCAGTGATTACAGATTTTAAAGGAAATTATTCCTTAACCTTACCTGCCAATACCTATAGTATAATATTTAATTATGCCGGTTACGAACAAAAAATTGTGGAGGTAGATTTAAAACAAAATGATACTAAATTAAACATTCAATTAGTAGTAGAAGCAACACAATTAAATGTAGTGGAAATTACGGCAAAAAAAAGAGATGAAAATATCAAATCTATAGAAATGAGCTCGGTGGAGTTATCTATCAAAGAAATCGAAAAAGTTCCAGCATTTTTAGGTGAAGTGGACATTGTTAGAAGTATTCAAAGTTTACCTGGAGTTACAACAGTTGGTGAGGGAGCGTCTGGTTTTAATGTTAGAGGAGGAGGAATTGATCAAAACTTGATTTTATTAGATGAGGCACCAGTTTATAACTCTTCCCATTTATTTGGGTTTTTCTCGGTTTTTAATCCTGATGCTGTAAAAAGTGTTAAGTTAACCAAAGGTGGTATTCCTTCAGAATATGGAGGAAGATTATCATCGATTTTAGATGTGAAATTGAAGGAAGGAAATGCCGAAAAATTTACAGGACAAGGTGGTATAGGATCGATTTTTAGTAGGTTAACTATCGAAGCCCCTATTGTTAAAAATAAATCTTCCTTAATTTTAGCTGGTCGAAGGTCTTATATTGATGTGTTGGCAAAACCTTTTTTAAGTGGTGATTTAAGTGATACGAAGTTTTATTTTTATGATTTTACAGCAAAATTTAATTATGATATTAACGAAAAAAACAAAATTTATTATTCGGGTTATATTGGTAGAGATGCTTTTAATGCTGGTTTTTTCTTTAATTGGGGTAATACAACATCTACAGTTAGATGGAAACATATTTACAACGATAAATTGTTCTCGGATGTAAGTTTGATTTACTCAAAATACAGTTACGAAATTGGAGTAAACGAAAATGGAAACGGTGGTTTTAAATCGGTTGGTAATGTTATAAATTACTCTATTAAACCCGAATGGACTTACTATGCAAACGAAAAAAATACGGTAAGATTTGGTGTGCAAAGTACTGTTTATCAATTTCAGCCAGGTATCAATCGTTTTAATGTTGCGGATAGTGATGGAAATATTTCTACTGTTGATTTTTCGCAACGCAATAGATTTGGTTGGGAAAATGCAATTTTTGTAGGAAATGAGCAAAAACTTACCGATCAAATTACAATGCAATATGGATTAAGAGGTTCGCACTATGCATTTATTGGTTCGGGTTTTAGATACGATTTAGGTGATAGAGCAACTCCAGTGGATAGTAGAGTTGTTTTAAATCAGCAAGAATTTAAAGATTTTCAAATTATTCAAAATTACTTTAATCTAGAGCCTCGCTTTTCTATTAAAATTCCTGTGGATAGTGTAAGTTCGATTAAAGCAAGTTATAATAGAATGGCACAATACATCCATTTAATGAGTAATACTGCTGCGGCAACTCCTTTGGATATTTATTCGCCTACAACCAATAATATTAAACCACAATTGGCAGATCAGTTTGCTGTTGGTTATTTCCGTAATTTTGGAAAAAATTTAGGTATTGAAACATCTGTGGAAGTATATTACAAGTTTTTACAAAACCAAATCGGATACATTCCAACTGCTGAGTTATTGTTTAATGATTTTTATGAAGCTGATTTGTTGTTTGGTAGAGGCCGTGCTTATGGTGCAGAGTTTTTCGTTCGAAAAAATACAGGAAAATTAACTGGTTGGATTAGTTATACTTTATCTAAAACCGAAATTAAAATCCCAACTATCAACAATGGCGAGTATTATCCACAAAGATTCGACCGTCCGCATGTATTTAATTTTGTTTTAAGTTACGCTTTAACTAAACGTTGGGAATTAAGTTCTAATTTTGTGTATTACACTGGAGTTCCTGTAACTTTCTCTACCAATCGTGGTGAAATACAAGGACTTCCATTTTTACAAAACCCATCCAATTCGTTTAATAATGCACGTGTACCAGATTTTCATAGATGGGATATTTCGGCAACTTTAAAAGGTCGAGAAGTTAATAAAAAAGGCAATAAAAAATGGTTAACTGGAGATTGGGTATTTAGTGTGTACAATGTTTACAATCGCCAAAATGCATTTACTGTTTATTTACGCCCAGGCGAGCAACCTGCTGCAATTCAGTACAGTATAATTGGTAGCATAGTTCCTGCTGTTACATATAACTTTAAATTTTAATTACCATGAAAAAGATATTTTTAACTTCAATAGTATTATTCTCTGTTTTATTTTTGGCTTCTTGCGAAAAGGAAATTACAATTGATATAGAAAATGGCGAAAATCAATTGGTTATCGATGCGTTTTTAAATGATAAGCTGGATACTCAAATGATTCAACTTACGCAAACAAAGCCTTTTTTTGGAAAAGCTTTACCAATTTTTATCGATGATGCGGTGGTTAAATTGGAAGATAATTTAGGTAACACATATAATTTTAACTATTATAAGGAAGGTAAATATATATGGGTACCTTCCACAGAGGCGTTAATTATTGGTGGTAGAACTTATGATTTAACTGTGCAATACAATGGACAAACTTATACTGCGCAAAGTTATGCTAATTTTGTGCCTCAAATTGATTCCATCAATTACCAAAAAGTAGGAAGTCCGTTTGGTGGCGATAGCTCATATATAGCAGAAATGGTGGTGGTGGATTTACCAGGGCAACCCGATTATTATTGGGTAAAAACTACCATTAATGATACCTTACAAAACACTAGTGATGATTTGGTAATTAGTGTAGATGGAGCATTTAACGAACAATCTAACAATGATGGTCGCCCGTTTATTGTACCTATAGCGGCTAATTTTGGTTTGCGTGAAAATGATGTGATTATCAAAGAAGTATGGTCTATCAATCCCGAAACACGCAGATTTTTCACCGAACTACAAAACCAATCTATCGAAGGTGCTTTAGGTGCATTATTTGCAACTCCAATAGCAAATGTTCGCACCAACATTGTAAGTTCTTCATCCGATCCAAAATTAAAAGCTATAGGTTGGTTTTCGGTTTCCTTAACCTCTATTGCTACACAAAAATTAATTTTTAATCCTAGTAAAAGAGTTTCTTTTTCAACGTTTTAATTTCTAATTTAAAAAATAATATAATGGCAACTTTAATAAGTTGCCTTTTTTTTGCATATTCACCAAGTTTTATAAGGGTTTGATGATTGAAAATTATACGCCCATACAGTATGCTAATCGAAAAATTAATACAAATTTTTAAGATATACTCGAAAAATTCGTATTTTTTGTGCCTTAGATTTGCTAATTTTCGTAGGATTAATTAGGGAAATTATCCAAAAATGTTAAAATTAGCAAAGCTATTTTGAGCGTGTTTATTTTGTATTACCTTTGCGGCGTCTCATAGGGGTGCCTAAGGTAATACAAGGGCTGAGATTATACCCATTGAACCTGATACAAGGTAATGCTTGCGCAGGGAAATGAACATTACATAATTTATTCATTTACTAACTCCCAAGAGTTTGCCCCTTATTCTTGTTAAAATCTTTATAAGATGATTACAAGATCTATCAAAATCTTTGGGCTGGCTTTATGTTTATTGCCAAGCCTTTTAAGTGCACAAAAATCCATTAGTGGTGTGGTGCAAAATCAACAAAATGAACATTTAGTAGGTGCTCTGGTATTAAATGGCAGCTACAGTACAGTAACTTTAAACAATGGTTTTTATCGTTTGGATTTACAAAAAGGTAAAAACACCATTAAAGTGCAATACATGGGTTACCAAACATTAGTTTTTGAGGTTGTGGCGGACGAAAATAATACCGATGAACTTATCCAAAACTTTACCTTAAATCCGCAAACATTTATTGGCGATGAGGTTTTAATTACTAGTTCGCGAGTAAGTAGTAACGCTCCTTTAACCCAAAAAAATGTTTCTAAACAGGAAATAGAACAAATTTATCGCGGACAAGATGGTGCATTTTTATTAGAGGATTTATCGCCTTCGATAGTTGCTTATTCGGAATCAGGTACTGGGTTGTCCAACTATGCTGATTTTAGATTACGTGGTATGGATCAAAAACGTATAAACATTACTTTAAACGGTGTACCTTTAAACGATATGATTGATCAGGGTGTATTTTTTTCTAACTTCACCGATGTTGGAAACAGCATTCAATCCATTCAAATTCAGCGTGGAGTAGGAACAAGCTCTAATGGAGTTTCCTCTTATGCGGGTTCTGTAAATTTTGAATCCTTACATTTAACAGATACAACTCCAAAAGTTGAATTGCAATTAACGGGAGGTTCATTTAATACACAACGCTGGAGTGCTGAAGCAAGTACAGGAAAAATGAAAAATAATTTTTCGTTTTACAGTAGATTTACCCAAACAAAATCGGATGGTTTCCGAAACAATACCAGTACAGATTCTTGGTCGTATTTTTTATCTGGAGCTTATTTTCTTAAAAAACATACGTTTAAATTTACTGCTTTTAATGGAAAATCAAGAAATGGTTTAGCCTATTCTCCTGTATCCATGGTAGATATCAAAAATGATCCGAAAACAAACTATGTTAATCCTAACGATATTGATAATTTCGGTCAGTTTTTTAACCAGTTGCAACACATTTATCAATTTAACGCAAATAATTCTATAATAAGTAGCATTTATTACAATGGTGCTGGTGGAGATTGGCCTTTTGGTTACGATGATGTAAATGGATTTACACAAATTAATTATCCTTTATACAATACGCATATAGGTGGATTAAGTACTTTTAATGGAAAATTTAAAAATTTAAATTACAACTCTGGTGTTAGCGCTAGTACATTTTTAAGAGAAAATTTAGAGCAAATCATCCCCAATTTTAACACACCTTATTATACCGATAAAACACAAAAAAACGAAGCTGCAGCATTTGTAAAAGCCAATTATAAAATCCATAAATTTGAATTTTTAGCAGATATACAAGTGCGTGCTGTGGAGTTAAATTTTACACCTGATACTACATTATTTCCTAATACAAATATCCCAAGTCGCAACTGGATTTTCGTAAATCCTAAAGCGGGGGTTAGTTACCAATGGAACAACCATTATCAATCGTATATTTCGTTTGGTAGAACAGGAAGAGAGCCAACCAGAACAGATATTTTAAATGGATTTAGTATCACCAATGATAATATAAACTTAGTGTTGGATAAAAATCGTGTAAAACCAGAATTTGTAAATAATATCGAATTAGGAACTCGAATTAATTACAGTAATTTAACTCTACAAGTGAACGCATTTTATATGCAATTTGAAAACGAAATTGCGCCAATAGGAACCATTCAAAATGCATTTATAACCGAAAGAAGAAATATGGAAAGTAGTTTCCGTAGAGGTATTGAAACCGATTATACTTGGAAAATAATTTCTAAACTACAATTAAAAGGGCAAGTAACATATATGCAAGCTAAAATTTCCAAATATCAACCTTTAAATGAAACAACAATTTTAGAAAATGTTACTACGCCATTAAGTCCTAATTGGAACATTTTAAACACTTTACAACTAGAAGTTATCCCTAAATTATTTGTAAGTTTAAGAGGTAGATATTTAAGTAAATCGTTTATAGAACCTACCAATAAAGCCGATTTTGTTATACCTGAATTTTTTGTAACAGATTTACACCTGAATTATCAGATGAAGCAACACGAATTAGGTTTGCAATTTAACAACATTACTAACGAAAGGTATTTTACACACGGTTTAGTAATTAACCCAACTACTCCGGGTTTTTTTATTCAAGCGCCAAGGCATGTATATGCTACACTTAAACTAAGATTTTAAATTTAAAAAAGGTGAATCGGTTTTGATTCACCTTTTTTATTTTATACATAATTGTTTTAATGTGACAATTGTCATGTTTTAAAAAATGTTTGTTTTGTAACTTAGCTAAAAAATATGAGCATTATGGAACTAAACATTCAAGTAGAGAATTTAAAATGTGGCGGGTGTATAAACACTGTAAAAAAAGCTGTTTTAAACGCTCAAGGTGTAAAAGATGTTGAGATTGATTTGGAAACCGGAATGATTACTATTCAATCTGCAAACGAAATAAACGAAGCTGAAATAGTTCAAAAATTAGCTCAATTGGGTTATCCAAAAGTTGGCGAAAATGATTTAGGTAAAAAAATTAAATCCTACGTTAGTTGCGCCATTGGGAAATTGGACTAATCGATTAATTTAGTATTTGTTTGTTAGGTTTAAAAAGTTTTACGTACCACAATAGGTAATGTGGTTGTAATCCGTGTTTTTATCGGGTTGTAGATATTCTTTAGTAAATTTTTCGGGTGCGGTGTATGGATTTTGCAAAAGCTGTAACAATTTATTCCATTCGGTAAGCGATTGATTTTGAGAAACATCTCGTAAAATTTGCTCTACAATATGGTTTCGCGGAATTATAAATGGATTGTTTTGTTGCATTAATACTCTTGCTTTATCAAAATATCCAATACGTTTTAACCACCAATTTTTCCAATTTACGAAAAAACTATCTTGATAAATCACATCATTTACCAAATGTGGGTGCGATAAATAAATAAAAGTTAGCGTATAATCCGCTTCTTTATTTTCCATCCACAACAACAATTCATGAATTTTTAAAACATCTTCTTCGTTAACATCTTTTATACCTAATTTTTTACCCATCATAGCATTAAATTTTTGATGGTATTTATCTGGAAATTCTTCTAATACTTTTGTTGCCAATTGTATAGCTATTTGGTTATCCTCGTGAATTAATGATAATAACATTTCGGCAAATCGGGTTAAATTCCATAATGCCATATTTATCTGATTGTCGAAAGCATATCTACCATTTTCATCAATAGAGCTAAATACAGTTTTTGGATGATATCTATTCATAAAAGCACAAGGTCCATAATCAATAGTTTCCCCAGCAATACTCATATTATCGGTATTCATTACGCCATGAATAAAACCAACACGTAACCAATTTACAATTAAATCCAGTTGTTTATCCGCAACTTTTTGCAAAAATTCAAGTGCATAATTTCCC